>SLRB01000061.1 GCA_007131165.1 Bacteroidales bacterium
CGGTAAACAACGGCAGGCTGGGCCGAACTAAAATACTCCATATCACCGGGATACTTATTGTTTGTCCAGTAACTGTTCCAGTCCCATGACTGGTTAATTTCAAAATAAATATAAAAAGGGCCAGCGGGCTTACTGTCGGTCCGTGTCGCAAGTACGAAGTTACCCGGCGGTGTAGCGCCGGTATAGGCATCGGCCACCGGGTTCCTGGGCGTCGGCAGAAACAGTCCGTCATCAGCCTGGATCCCTCTTTGATGACCCCAGTATGGAAGTGCAGCAGGCCTCCTGATCTCACCGGGCATCCACCTTCCCGTTGACGCATCACCATGGCCAAAAACTCCCGTTGCAATCGATTCTGCCACGTACAGGGTCTGAATATAGTTACCCAGTGTATCCTCGATCCAGATAGCCATTAGCGGGAAATAGTGTGCCCTGCCCTTGAGGAACTCTATCTCAATCTTCTGTCCCTGCCCATCCTGGTTGGTTTCAAAAAAGAGAGGTTCTTCTTCAGGTTCTGCGGGGGGGAACATAAAGCAGGATGACAGGGTTAGCATGGTGGCGGTAATCAGGATAAGTGCCAGCCTGGGAAAATTATTATTCCTATTACTTTCAACAGTTACCAAATCCACCTTTTTTATGACCATTTTTTTCAGACTTATCATAAGGAACTACTTAAAATTCAATTATAATACCTACAGTCGGCAAAATTGTGCCCTGGCCGTCACTCCTTATCACCTGCATAAGGTAACGGCTGTCATCTGAAGGGTCAACAAGAGGCCTGCCGTTCATATCTCTCAACGGAGAGAGCCTGTCGGGCTCATCCGACTTGAAATTATATACGTTCTGAACATCGAAGTAAAGTAGCAGTGACCAGTTGCTGAGAAAATACTGCTTGTCTATCCTGATGTCAAGCTGATGAAATGCGCCAAGCCGCCTGCTGTTGAAAAGCCGGAGGTCAGGATAAGGCATGTTCCGGGCATCCCAGGCGGCCCTCATGCTTGATGTCTCAAAATCAAAGGGAGTGTAAGGAGCACCACCAACAAACCGCCATTTGAATCCAACATCCCAGTTACGCGGCAGGCTGCGCTGAGCAGTGATATTGAAAATATGCCTGTTATCCCAGGCAGTCGGGGTATATCCTCCCTGCAGATCTGTGAATTCACTCCTGACAAGGGTGTAAGAAAGTACTACGTTGAACTTGTAAAAATCGCGGCTCCTGGCAAGGATCTCCATTCCATAGGACCTCCCCTCAGAAGTTGATGTTACCTCTTCATCGCCAAAAACTCCGAAATCTCCTCCCTTGCTTGCCAGTGGAATTGAATCGATAACACTGAAGGGGTAGTTACTGTATTGCTTGAAAAAGCCCTCGACCGATACTGACGATACATCATCAGGCCTCAGCTCAAACCCCGATACTATGTGATCGGACTGCATATAGGTGATCCTGTTTTCCCTGTTTACTAGCACCCCGTCGTTGTTCCTGAAACCCAGCGTAGTGTAAGGGGGTTGCTGAAAAAACCTGCCGGTATTGAAGTTCCATGATAGATCGGGAGTTAACATGTAGGATGCTGAAAACCGCGGTGAAATCTGATCCAGAAGATTTGACATTTCAGGTGAATAGCTGTTGGCATCAGCCCTTATCCCGAGTGATAGTACGAGTCTTTCAGACATCAGGTCCCTGCTTACCTGGCCGAATAAATTCCAGTTGAAAAGGTCAAGGTATGAATCATAATCAAGAAGGACGGGCTGACCGCCAATGAAAAAGTTATTTCTGCTGGCAGTCGTAAATTTTGCATATTCAAAACCCAGGCCGCTTGTAATTTTAGTATTCCTGAACCTCCTGCTGGTGTTTTCAAAGCGGAACTTATTTTCAATTTCGGCCGATCGGTAATCAATTGTCCTGATGTCATCGGTATTGTTGTCCCTGTACTTGTAAGCACTGTTGTTAAGATAATTACGACTCAGCACCCAGGTATCATAACTGTTTTCCCTGAATTGCTTGTATACTGCACCTATTGCATAGTTCCACTGCTCGTTTACAGGCAGGTAATCAAGAATATACCTCTGCTCCTCAGTTTCATTTGCATCCAGGTTAAGCCTGAACTGGTCAATTGCTCCAATCCCGATCACCGAAAACTCCCTCGTATCATCAATCCGGGTTCGGCTCTTAAACTGAAACCCATTGTAAGTAGGAAGAAACGGAAGCCCGATAACGTCAAACAGGAACTGTAGGTATGAACGTCTGGCTGAAAAGATAAAGGTGGTGTTCGGTGTCATTGGTCCATCGAGGGTAAGTGCAAGGTCAGAAGCTCCCACCGCGCCCCTCAGCTGAAGCCGTTCAGGGTTCCCGTTTATCTGGCGCATATCAATTACAGAGCTGAGCGCATTACCTCTGTTGGCAGGAAATGCTCCCGAATAGAATTCAACCTCGCTCAAAAAATCGACATTGATAATACCTACCGGACCGCCACTGGCACCCTGGGTAGCAAAGTGATTCAGGTTTGGTATCTCAACATCGTCCAGAAAAAAGCTGTTCTCACTTGGCCCTCCTCCCCTGACTATAAGGTCATTTCGAAATGCAGGTGTGGATGCTACACCCGGGAAGGACTGGAGGACCCTGGATATATCGCGGTTCCCTCCCGGACTCTTCTCTATCTCAGCCACTCCTATCCTCCGCATCGAAACGGGACTCTCTTCACGCATCCTGAACGGGGATGCCCGCACAACAACTTCGTCAATATCAATAGTAGTTTCTTCAAGCGGGATCTCCAGGAATAATGTCCGGGCATTGGTAACCATCAGCTGCCCGCTTACATAAGTCCTGAATCCCACTGCTGAAACCCTGATTTCAACCATGCCTGGTTTAATTCCGGTAAAAAGGAAGTTCCCGTCAAAATCGGTGCTGGCACCTGTGGTTGTATTCCAAATAACAACGTTGGCAAAAGGAACAGGTTCATTATTGCTGGCATTGAAAACCCTGCCTCTTATAACTCCGTTATCCTCTTCCATGGCCGGTACAGTGCCTGAAATCAATAACCCGGCAAACATCAGTATTGTAAATCTTGCATTCATTTGTTTAAGTTTTCAATTCATTAATCAAACAAATATTCCCGGGTTTTGTTCAGACTTCTGAAAGTTTTATATGCAAAAGAGTACAGGGAGTGTAAAAACTTTAAATATATTAATAGTTTCAATATACTGCAAGGTCTTTTCGAGATGTTTAACCATGCCTGAATTGGTTTCCCGGCTCAAATTAATCCACATGCCGGCAAAAATGTGCATGCCGGCAAGCCTGCTGCCTATTTAAGGATGTTGCCGCGCTTCATGATCTCATTCCTCTCAGTCGAGAGGTCGGCAGAAGGAACCGCCTTTTCAAAACTGTCAATTTTCTCAAGCAGTGCCTGCAGGAACTTGCGGTGTTCAGCGGTTGAGGGATTGAAGGGGCGGTGGGCGATACCCTGGTTTATCGCCGTTATCTCCTTTACCAGTGGTAAGGTTCCGGGGTCAACAAAGCACTCCATGAACCGTTTCCTTATATAATCAACCCCTGTATTGTTGATATGAACCATATCCCTTTCATAGAAGCGATAATCCCTGAGCTCGTCCATCACAATTTCATAGGCGGGGAAATATGATACATTATCAAAACGTTCAACAAGACTTGCAATGGCTACCGCGAGAGTTGACTTGCTCACCAGGTTCCCGGTCGGCCCGTCTTTCCAGTGGCGTACCGGGCTAATCGTGAAAACAACCTTTAAACCGGGATTGAAGTCATGCAACCTTTTGATCAGGGTTTCATATGGCCCGGTAATTTCGTCCGGCTTCAGAAGCTCATGATCAAAATATTTATGCGGTAGTTTATGGCAATTCGATACTACCCGACCTGTTTCCCTGAACCTGTATACTCTTGCAGTGCCAAAAGTTAAAAATAAAAAGCCTGAATCCTTCAGCCGGGCTGAAGCCGTTAATATACTGCCGTTAATATTTCTGAGGCATTCATCCTTATCAGGACCGGAATAGCTGGTATGATGGCTGAAACTGTACCAGAGGTCGTTCCCGTGGCGAAGGTCGCCTCCACAGAAAAGCCTGCCTTCAAGCAGTATTTCAATCGATTGCCGGATCGATTCGGGATTGTATAGTATCCCGAACGGGTTTACCCCGGCCGGGAATTTGAGTTTCTTCAAGTGTGATCCGATATTCTCGGTAAAGCAGGATCCCATCCAGAGTGCAGGCGTGGAATAGTCCATTTTGAAAGGACTTTCCCCGGTATCTACAATCAGCCGGAAGAGTTCGTTGCTGTCAGGTTTGCTCTCCATCCGGTTTATATTTAATTTTGCGATAACTGTACCAGGTAAAATTAAGGAATTACAAAATAATACCAACCCTAATAAAAATGCAGGAAATTATAGAGATCCCTACCAATACCCATAACGGCCTTTATGATATAACAGCCAAAGTAAAGGACGTGCTGCAGCGGAACCCGGTCAGATCGGGTATCCTCACGGTTTACGTGCAGGGCGCAACTGCTGGTATAATGATACAGGAGAACTGGGATGATTCGGTGCAGAATGATGTCATAAGCTTACTGAACAAACTTATCCCTCATGGAGTCTGGGAGCATGATGCACAGGACGGCAACGGCGACTCGCATCTTAAGGCCGGAATTGTTGGTCCCTCCGAAACCATTCCGGTTATTGACGGCAGGCTGGGTCTGTCAACATGGCAGAACATATTCCTGTGCGAATTTGACGGACCGCGTTCCAGCCGGAAAATTGCAGTTACCATATTGGGGAGTTAGCGAAAACTGACTGTACGTTAGCACTTTCGCCTGATCAACCTTTAGCAGCAATCAGGGCATCAATATTTCTTCTCAACAGCCTGTAACCGGCCCTTTTTACTGCAGATTTCCCGAACAATTGCCTGTAGAGGGTACTGTTCATTTCATACCATCCGGCAGCAGAGAGTTCAAGCAATCCGGGCGCCGGCTCAAAAAGCGTTTCATGATGAGGCTCTGCCCTCTTGTTCCAGGGACATACATCCTGGCAGATATCACAACCGAATACCCGGTTGTTCAATATGCTCCCTGTACCGGCCGGGAACTCATGCCGGTACTCAATTGTAAGGCAGGAAATGCACCTGCGGGCATCAACCAGTCCGGGCTCAACTATCGCACCGGTGGGACAGGCATCAAGGCAAATCCGGCATGACCCGCAATGATCTTTGCCGGGAGCATCAGCCGGCAGCTCAATGTCGACAATCAGCTCACCTATAAAAAAGAATGAACCGTTGCTCCTTGAAATCAGACAGGAATTCTTTCCTATCCAACCAAGTCCCGATCGTGCTGCCCATGCACGGTCAAGTACAGGTGCCGAATCGACAAACGCCCTCCCGTTGACTTCGCCTATCGTATCATTCATAAAGTCCAGAAGCTCCTTCAGCCTGCCCTTCATTACATAATGGTAATCGGTGCCGTAAGCATATTTTGACAACACGGGAGCACCGGGATCTTCCTGTTTTCGTGCCGGATAGTAATTGCACAGGACCGATATTACGGTTTTTGCATCGTCTACAAGCTTTCGCGGATCAACACGCTTCTCAAAATGATTCTCCATAAATTTCATGGTGCCGTGCATACCTGCGCTAAGCCATTTCTCAAATCTTTCTGCTTCACGATCCAGCCGGCAGGCAACCGAGATGCCACAGGCCTGGAAACCGAGATCCAATGCTTTGTTTTTTATTCCTTCGATATATTTTGAATTTTCATCTGTATAAAGCATGGTTATCAATTTTTTAACAACATGTTACTAGTTCATGGTAAGGATATTTAGCTTTTCAATTCAGATGAATGTCACATCTGATCATTTTAGCAAAGAGTTAAATCACATTGCATGTGAGATCGACGAAGTCAAACCCCCTTGGCTTATACATTTCTTTTTGTGTTATTTTGCACATGGGGCTTGCAGGCACGTGTTGATATAGTTGATATCTGTAAAAATATTAAAAGTTTTTCAGGGATCCTCTCCTTTAAATTCATAGAAACTATTGACTTTGGCAAGAGAATGTGTTAATTTTATTTTTCTTAAAATTGAGTAATTCTTATTTAGTATTTGCTCCATGAATGACGATCATATAACCAGAAGACTGAAGCAAAAGGGGTTGAGGGTGACGCCCCAGAGAACGGCAGTACTGGAGGCCCTTGAACAAATGGATAATCATCCAACTGCCGATCAGATTACCGGTTATGTCAGAAAAAGACATCCCAGTATCGCAACCGGTACGGTCTATAATATTCTCGACACTTTTTTACAGCTTGGAATTGTTAACAGGGTCAAAACTGACAAAGATACCATTAGGTACGATGCAAGGAAAGAGCGGCATCATCATCTCTATTGCAGTGAGAGCGGAAAAATAGCCGATTACACTGATCCCGAACTTGACCGATTGCTGGAAAGGCATTTTAAAAAAAAGAAAATTGGTGATTTTGATATAACCGGCATAACAACACAGATATCCGGAAGATTTAACAAAATGCAACCATAACATGACAATAATGTTTTTCACATTCCCTTCAGGCAAAATCCCGGCAGGATAGTATCGCTGTGGACGCAGATTATAAAGATGAACTTAATACTATTACAGAAAGTCAGTTTGCTAACCTTTAAAAAAAAAACGAGATGGCAGAAAAAAAGAAAAAATTTACAACAGCATCCGGAATTCCCTATGCAAAACATGAGGACAGCATGACTGTAGGGCCTCGGGGCCCGGTTCTGCTTCAGGACTATGTTCTTCACGAAAAGATGGCCCATTTCAATCGTGAACGGATACCCGAAAGGGTAGTACATGCAAAAGGAACCGGTGCATTCGGCACATTCAGGGTTACGCATGATATTGCAAAATATACCCGTGCGAAAATTTTCAGCAGAGTTGGCAATGAGTGCCCGATGTTTATCCGCTTCTCAACAGTTGGAGGCGAAAAGGGCAGCGCCGATACCGAACGTGACCCGCGGGGTTTTGCCATGAAGTTTTATACCGAAGACGGGAACTGGGACCTTGTAGGCAACAACACCCCCGTGTTCTTTATCAAAGACCCCAAGAAGTTCAGCGACTTCATCCATACCCAGAAGCGCAACCCCAAGACAAACCTGAAGGATCCGAACATGTTCTGGGACTTTCTCAGTTTGAACCCCGAATCTATGCACCAGGTAATGATCCTCTTCAGCGACCGTGGAACACCTTACAGTTACAGGCATATGAACGGTTACGGGAGCCACACCTTCAGCATGATCAATGATAAAGATGAGCGCATTTGGGTGAAGTTCCATGTAAAGACCAGGCAGGGGATTAAAAATTTTACCGGACCGGAGGCTGATGAGATGCGCAGTAAGGACCCTGACTGGGCACAGCGCGATCTTGTGGAAGCAATTGAGGCTGGTGAATTCCCCAAATGGGACTTAAGAATACAGGTCATGACGGAGGAACAGTCAAGGAAGTTCAGGTGGAACCCCTTCGATCTTTCAAAAGTTTGGCCTCATGGTGACTACCCGCTTATAGATGTGGGCGAGATTGAGTTGAATAAAGTGCCCGAAAACTATTTCCGTGATGTAGAACAGGCAGCGTTTGCTCCCGCTCATGTAGTTGACGGTATTGGTTATTCTTTCGACAAGATGTTGCAGGGAAGGCTGCTTTCATATCCCGATGCCCATCGGTACAGGCTGGGTGTAAACTATGAGCAGATACCGGTTAACAGGCCACTGAACAAAGTACAAAATTACGAACGTGATGGTTCTATGCGAGTTAATGAAAACGGAGGCGACCAGCCAAACTATTACCCGAACAGCTTTGACGGTCTTGAACCTGACAGCCGCAGGGAACCGCCCATGAAGCTTGATTCTGATTTAGCCGACTGGTACGACAGGAATGAAAATGATGACGATCACTACACTCAGCCAGGGAACCTCTTCAGAAAAGTGATGACCGAGCAGGAAAGAAAAAACACAATAAACAATTTTGTGGGACATATGAAGGATATATACGGTCCAAAAAGAAGTGATATAATCAACCGCCAGCTTGGCCATTTTTATAAAACTGACAAGGAGCTGGCAATGAGTGTGGCAAAAGGTTTGGATTTCGATTTCAAACCATGAGAATTCAGTCATTACAGTCCGTTAAGCCATATACCCAACTTATAAGGGGTGCATCCATTTCAGGTATGCACCCCTTATGAATTTGCAATTTCAGCAGCAAATTCCCCTTATCAACCGCAACTTCAGGTTGATTCGTCCATACCCGTTCATATTCAGAGATAAAAGTATTAATTTTGCATCTATGTACCAGGGGCTATCTGTTAATGAGTGCAAACCACATGAAACTGATCAGACGAATCATAACAATCACATTTACCGTCATTTTTCTTGCCGGAGCACCCATCTCGGGTATCTTACTTGCAGGGAATGAAATTAGAGGATTTTTGGAATTTCCTCCTGTTACTACCTCAGTGACAAAGTTACATGCACCTTTCTCATGGAGCGCATTCTACCTTTTACTGACCCTGATAGTGCTTATCATTGCCCCCCTCATCATAAAGATATCCACCACCCGGCAACCGATTAAAAGCGACAGAAGCCGGGAGATGAAATTCCCGCTGTGGGGATGGGGCGGACTGCTTATAATGATTGCAGGATGGGTGCTGGCATGGACGCGTTTCACATGGTTCAGCCAGCTGCAGACTCATACCTTTACCATCCCCTGGATAGGTTACATAATTTTGATTAACGGGATCACCTATCAACGGACCGGCCGTTCACTGATAACCCACGAACCGGTATATCTTGCCTGCCTTTTTCTTTTCAGCGCCGTGTTCTGGTGGTATTTTGAATTCCTGAACCAGTTCGTACAAAACTGGTATTATGTTAATGTCGAAACACTTGGCCGGATGGAGTTCTTCCTGTATGCAACCCTTCCGTTTGCAACTGTGCTTCCCGCGGTGCTAAGCACCTTCCATCTGCTTAATACATTTCCCGGATTGAGCAGGGGGCTTGACCATTTTATCGGTATACCGGTAACCCGCCCCAAAACTGCTGCTGTGACAGGGTCTCTTATCGCTGCTGCAACTCTGTCACTAACACCGGTTTTGTACGACTACCTGTTCCCGGCGCTTTGGCTCGCACCCCTTGTAATAATTGCTGCTGCACTCATTATCTCAGGAGTGCCGACATTTCTTAAAGGTATAACAAAGGGCAACTGGACCACAGTTTACCTGCTCGCCCTTTCTGCCCTGATTTGCGGTTTCTTCTGGGAAATGTGGAACTATTACAGCTACACCCGGTGGGAATACTCCGTGCCATTTGTAGACCGGTTCAGATTATTCGAAATGCCCGTACTCGGGTATGCCGGGTATCTTCCTTTCGGCATCCAGTGCGGGCTAATGGGATGCCTTGTTAAGACGCTGCTAAAGGCTAACCGTTCTTCCCATGCAGATGCACATTCATTTGCGGAAACGGAATGTTGAGCCCCTTTTCGATGAAGGTATTGTAGTAACCCTTTTCGTTCATCTCAAAAAACACGGGCAGAAATCGGGGGCCTTTACCCATGCCCTTATTACAAAGTCGACCGAGCTGTCGCCCAACTCCTTCAATAAACTATACATTCCAATTTTCAATAATTGGATTCTGCGCAGCAATTTTTTGCCGTTGGCGGAACTGAAAAAATATTAACAAATATTTCATATTTTTATGGTTTGATAGCTTTTTCAGGTCTTAATAACTGACATAAGGCAAACAAATGCATTGCCAGGATGATATCTTATTATTTTAAATCAATTGCATCATGAACAAAAACCGGTTTATAATTCCGCTGCTGACTTTTCTTTTTACCATCCTGACTATATCAGCAGGAATAGCAGATGAAACAAGAACCCTGTCAGTCGAAGTGCTGTGGGAAATGAAGCGTGCAGGCTCTCCGGCAATATCACCCGACGGTCGCTGGGTAGTGGCGCCGGTCACGCGTTACACCGTTGAGGATGATAAAAGCCATACCGACCTGTGGCTCTTTGCATCCGATGGTTCAGTCGAGAGACAACTGACAGTATCCGGGTTTGCCGCCGGTCAACCGGTTTTCAGTCCGGATGGCTCAAAACTTGCCTTTGTGAGCAGGCGTGACAGTGATGATGCTTCACAGATATATTTACTCCCGCTCAGGGAGCCCGGGGAGGCTATGCGCCTTACAGAAGTCCCTACCGGAGTAAGCGCCCCCAAATGGGCAGGAGACTATATTTATTTCATTACCCGGGTTTGGCCTGATGCCGATTGGGACGAAATGGCAGCCCGCATCAAAGAGAACCGTGATTCCCATATGTCGGCCCATACCTGGAACGCACTTCCTTATGCCCACTGGGACCACTGGATAGACGAGGAACGTCAGGCCCATCTCTACAGGATACCTGCCGCCGGGGGAGATGTAGAACCGGTTACGCTCCCGACAGGATGGGAACTGCCGAGATCAAGCCAGGGAGCATCGAGCTATGACGTGGCACCCGACAACTCATTGGTTGCCTTCACATCTGACAGCCAAAGAGACGGGGTTGATCCCGAGATAGATATATTTCTGGTCAGACCAGGAAGCAGCGAGGCTCTCAACATTACACAGGATAATGTTGCATCAGACGGAAGTCCCCTTTTCAGTCCCTGCAGCCGCTACCTTGCATTTAACCAGCAGAGGATAAAAGGCTTTTATGCCGATATCAGGAGACTGATGGTCCACAACCTGCAAACCGGCATGCAGGTAGAGCTGACGGGGGACTGGGACCGGTCGGCTGACGGACTGGTATGGTTGCCGGATGGAAGCGGATTCTACGGAACCATTGACGATGCAGGAACCAGGAGGATCTATCATATTGATGCTGTTACTGGCGATCAACGGGCAATAACAGGCGACACAGATTATTCCGGACTTTCGGTATCAAAAAACGGTAAGCTTGTAGCATCAAACCAGAGCTTCATGTACCCACCGCGACTGGTGGTGGTAGACACAGGCAACGGACGGACGCAAAGGATTGACACCATTAATGACGATATCCTGGCGAATGTTGATATGGGTACATACGAATCGGTTACCTACACGGGTGCTGACGGCGCCGACATCCAGATGTGGGTCCACTACCCGCCCGGTTTTGATAAAAGCAAAAAGTACCCTCTCTTTCTACTTATTCATGGAGGGCCGCATAGCGGCATAACCGATGGTTTCCATTTCCGCTGGAACGCGCAGACCTTTGCTTCCTGGGGTTATGTAACGGCATGGCACAATTTTCACGGGTCCTCAGGATTCGGGCAGGAGTTTACCGATGCCATCAATCCCGACTGGACAACCAAACCATACAAGGACACCAGGAAGGCAGCAGAGTGGTTTGCAGGCCAGACCTGGATCGATGAGACCAGGATGGTTGCAGGAGGAGGAAGCTACGGGGGGTACCTCTCAAGCATCCTTCTCGGCAGGGAACACCCGTTCAACACACTGGTAATCCATGCACCCGTGTACAACTTCTACAGCCAGATGGCCAGCGATTTCGCCGTCCATTCAACCAGGTTCGGTGATTACTGGGAAGATCCTTCAATCTACAGGGAATTATCACCGCACTATTTTGCGAAGAATTTCGATACACCCGCACTGATCATCCACGGCCAGCTCGACTACAGGGTTCCTGTAGGGCAGGCTTTCGAGCTCTTCCGAACGCTTCAGTCCAGGGGAGTTGACTCGAGGCTGATCTACTATCCCGATGAGAATCACTGGATACTGAAGCCGAACAACTCAATCTACTGGTACTC
>SLRB01000301.1 GCA_007131165.1 Bacteroidales bacterium
AGACATATAAAGATATACTAATTTTTACATACCAATCAAGTGTAATTCATTTTTTTTTATTTATCCTGAAAATAATACTTTTCCGGAATGCTGCATTCGAATATCCGGGATTTACTATATTTGGAGTCTTAATTTATTTGAAACCAGATAATAATCGCTTACTGTATGACAAAGTACAATTTTTTGGCACTGATTCTTTTTATTGCATTGATCTTTTCAGCCGGTTGCCGGGAGCAGACCGCCAGAGAGGCTGAAGACAGGCCACAATATGGCTCCGGACTGATTGACCCTGCTGAAAAGGCTTTTTTCAACAACCTGGCGCAGTATTGCGGACAGTCTTTCAGGGGAGAGCAGGTATACATGGCCGAAGGAAGGGAAAGCTGGGCTCACATGGAGTTCATGATGCACGTTACCGTATGCGAGGATGACAGGATTTATGTGCCTTTTCACCTTGACGATGACCACTCACGCACCTGGATGTTCCTGGTTGAGGATGGCAGGCTGCGTTTCAGGCATGACCACAGACATGACGACGGCACTCCTGAAGAGATAACGATGTACGGCGGATATGGCGACGGCAACGGCACTGCCCTCAGGCAGGATTTTCCCGGCGACGAATATACCTGCGAGCTGATCCCACGCTCCTGTGAAGCTGTTTGGAGAGTCGAACTGTCAGAGGAGCCGCAAACATACAGCTACATGCTTTGGTTCCACGGCGATCTGCTATTCAAGGCCACGTTTGACCTTGAAAACCCGGTTGACCAGTAACAGCAACCGGCAGCGGGTCACGTACTGATGAGATGATACCCACGCCCGATATAAAACTCGTTCGCCTCATTAACCGGCTGCTCCGTAGGTCTATTGCTATTCATTTTACGAACCGGCCATCTCCTTTGCCGGCCATTGCCGCTAGCCTCAATAGCCGGCTGCTTGTGCGGAGTGCTGACGTTCACTTGACGAGCAGGATACTTTTACAGACATTTGCTATTCGACTCTTTCTCCGGCTTCTGTTGCTGGCAACCGCCATTCTCCTGCTGCTGGCGCCAGCGGGCTGCCGGGGGGCAAGGCATGTTACTGGTGAGCCCGTCACCACCACAGCCCCGGATAATGCTCAACGCTGTCCGGAGACCGGTTATATTCTCCTTGAGAGCGGCAGAATTGCTGTATACGGCGACCCTGCACCCGGCGTGGTACCCGGTTCCGGCTGGCAGGTACCCGGCCAGACCCACAAGTTCGAGGTGCACTTTATCGATGTAGGTCAGGGTGATGCCATACTGGTGCTTACGCCATCGCGGGTGATGCTTGTAGATGCGGGCCCTCGCGACGGTGATGCTGCCTCCTACCTGCGCTCGCTCGGGGTTGACGGTATCGACCTGGTGATCGCCACCCATCCGCATGCCGATCATATCGGCGGCATGCCCGCGATCTTCGACGCCTTCCCCGTAAGGGAAATCATCGACCCCGGCATTCCCCATACGACGATCACCTACACGCGCTACCTTGAACATATCGACTCGCTTGAAATTCCTTATACAGTCGGCAGGGCGGGAATGATGAGGGGCCTGCATGATAACGCTTTCGCGGAAATAATTCACCCTGCCGACCCCGGCGATGAGCTGCTGAACGATGTATCGGTGGTGGTGAGGCTGGTGCTTGGCAAGGTGACAGCGCTGCTGGCTGGCGATATTGAGGCGAGGAGCGAGATGGAGCTGCTCGACAGGTTCGGGTGGCCGCAAGTGGGACCCAATATGGAGACTTCGCCGGGCAACGGCCGGGAAGTTTACCCGGGTACTGGACGGCAATTTGAGCCTTCACAGGGTTCTGGACGACAGAGGAAAGCTTCGCAGGGCAGCGGCCGGGACCTCACGTCTGAAGACCCTCCTGAAACTTCTCCCCTTTCCAGCAACATCCTGAAGGTGGCCCATCACGGCAGTTCAACCAGCTCTCATCCTGCATTTATAAAGGCGGTGGGACCGGAAACGAGCATAATAATGTGCGGACTATATAACCCGTTCGGCAACCCGCACCGGCAGACACTGGCGACACTCGAGGAAGCGGGATCGCAGGTGTGGCGCACAGACCTGCATGGCCACATTGTCGTAAGATCGGACGGCACCGGCTACAGCGTCGACATAACCCGTTTGGGCCAGGAAGAGCCGGGGATGATCAATATCAATGAAGCCACGCTTGAGGAGCTGCTGAAGATCATACATATCGGGCCTGAAAGGGCGGGACAGATAATCAGGCTGAGACCTTTCGAATCGGTCGACGACCTGATAAGGGTTGATGGCATCGGGCCTGCAAGGTTAGAGGATATAAAGAGGCAGAATATTGTTGTTGTAGAATAGGTGTGAACAGGCTGGCAGCGGCAGCCGGGTGGCCGCCGTGAGGCTGAGGCCGGGAGTCAGCCGCAGGTGGTAACAGTGGGTAGGGAAATGAATAGTATCAAACTAAAACAATACAAAATGAACGCAGTAATAGACAGAATATCAGATGGCATTGCCATCCTGCTTATCGGCAGCGAGGAGGCGCAGGTAAGCATGCCGATTTCTGACCTGCCTGAAGGGGCAGGTGAAGGGACCTGGCTGGATGTCAGCTTCAGGATAAACAGCAGACTTACAGATGAACAGTATCGCAAAAACAAAGACCTGCTTGACAGAATCAGGCGGAAAAACCAGTGAAAAACTCCAGACCCTGGTGCTTATCTGTTGAACAAATTTGATAATAACAATAAAATAGTTATCTTTGACGTTAGTAACGTAGTACGAAACCATGATAATTTCATTTGGCTCAAAAGTTAAATGATTTAAGGATTCCACCTTCAAATCGTCTGGAGAAATTAAAAGGTAAAATCAAAGACTTTTACAGTATCAGGATTAACGATCAATGGAGGATCATATTTAGATGGGACAATAATAATGCTCATGACGTGCAAATCATAGATTATCATTAAAATGGAGAGAATATAGATGGAGAGATTATCAAATATT
Organism: Bacteroidales bacterium; assembly: GCA_007131165.1. Lineage (GTDB taxonomy): Bacteria > Bacteroidota > Bacteroidia > Bacteroidales > PUMT01 > PXAP01. Next base: position 2,991 of record SLRB01000301.1, read on the forward strand.
CACCCTGGGGAAATATTATTGGAAGAATTTCTCAAACCT
>SLRB01000071.1 GCA_007131165.1 Bacteroidales bacterium
CTTGCCAACCCGCTGGATTATGATACCAGAACGGTTAAAATAGAGGGTGTCATTTCCCATGTTTGCAGGCACAGCGGCGACAAGATGAGGGTAATGCAGGAAGGGTCGGATTTGAGTATACAGGTAATGCTCGGCGAGTTCACCGGGCAGTTCGATACCGAATCGGAGGGATTGTGGGTGGAACTGTCAGGTGCCCTGGTTACTGAAGTAACCAACATTGACGAGCTTCACGACCACAGCCATGATGATGACGAACATGACTGTTCCAGCACTGTTGAAGCCATTGAGGCAATGAAGGCGCGGGGACTTGACGCCAATATACGCACCCATATAGCCCTGCACCAGTACGAAACCAGGTAACACTAAAAACATCCGGCAATGCAGGCTGCCGGTTACGGCGGCTGCATTGCCGATTTTACACTGCTATGCGCTTACGAAAACTCAACAGGGTTCTTCACAGGGATCTGGGGTATTTCTTTTTCGGGATGACCATTATTTATGCCCTCTCGGGCATTGCGATGAACCACAGGCATGAATGGAATCCCAACTATATTATAACCGAAAAGGAGTTCACCCGCGAAATCACTGTACCTGCCGCTGATATTGACAGGGATTACGCGCTCAGTGTGCTGGACGACCTTGATGTGGCTGCTTCTTACAGGACGCATCTTGTTGCAGGCGACAATTTCCGCATATTCGTAGAGGGAGGTTCGGTAAGCATCAACATTGCAGAAGGCAGGGGTAGTGTGGAGATCATCAGGAAGAGGCCCGTGTTCAACCAGCTCAACTTCCTTCATTACAACACACCCCGGAGGCTGTGGACCTGGTTCGCCGACCTTTACGCAGGCAGTCTTATAATCATAGCCATTACAGGTCTTTTCATCATCAGGGGCAAAAACGGCATTACCGGCAGGGGAGCCTGGCTTACCGGGCTTGGAATAATCATACCACTGCTATTTCTTTGGCTGTATCTGTAGCATAAAGCAGCTACCCCCCCGCCTCTGCATGTTGTTCCCTTTAGCCATCAGGTTATACTCCACCACTGCATCCGGATTACTCTCCCGCAACTGCACCAGGAATAATAAACGTACAGGAGATTAATGCCTGACAAACCCGCTGGCAAGGATACTCAATCGCACGGCCGGAAACTCTTGTCATACTGATGCATCGCCTCTGCACTCATGCCCATGCTGGAAAAACCTCCGTCATGGTAGAGGTTCTGCATAGTTACCTTACGGGTAAGGTCGGAAAACAGTGTAATGCAGTAATCGGCACACTCATCGGCCGTTGCATTTCCAAGCGGCGACATACGCCCGGTGAAGTCAACCAAGGAATCAAAACCCTTTACACCGCTTCCTGCAGTGGTAAAGGTCGGGCTCTGCGAGATGGTGTTTACACGTATCTTTTTGTCTCGACCATATATGTAACCAAAACTCCTCGCTATGGATTCAAGCAGCGCCTTGGCATCTGCCATATCGTTATAACCGTAAAGTGTACGCTGTGCAGCAACATAGGACAGAGCAACAACCGAGCCCCACTCATTTATTGCATCAAGTTTCCGGGCCACCTGCAGCATCTTGTGGAACGACAGGGCAGAAATATCAAGCGTCTTCTGGTAATTATCGTAGTTAATGTCGTCATAGGGAATGCCTTTTCTTACGTTGGGGGACATCCCTATCGAGTGCAGGACAAAATCAATCCTGCCGTACTTTTCCATAGCTCCGGCAAAGACCTCCTCAAGGTCATCTGCATTTGTGGCATCGGCAGTAATTACAGTTGTGTTGCAGATCTCAGCAAGTTTCCGGGTATCTCCGAACCTGAGGGCCGCAGGTGCATTGGACAAAATAAACTCAGCACCCTGTTCATGGGCCTTTTCAGCTACTTTCCATGCAATGGACTTCTCGTTGAGTGCTCCGAAAACCACACCCTTTTTGCCTTGCAATAAATTACAAACCATATTTTCTTTTTTTGTAAGACAAGATTTTTTCAGGAATAATAGTAATTAAGATGCTCCGCATACTTCCTGACCAAAAAATACAATAACACCGGCCATATACGGCTACAGGAGGGTATAAGCCGGAAATCAGCCGCAAAGATACAACATGATCAGAAAAGAAAGAATAGAAGAAGCTGTTTATTTAATCCAAATTAATTCAGAATAGATAATTCAGTCCGATATACAACCCCCCGTTACCGTCGCGCTTGTCCAGAGGCCTGCCGTAATCCATTGCCACAATAAAATTCTCATTCATTGCAATCCTGAAGCCTCCTCCAAGAGTAAGGTGCATCTCTTCCTCGCCTTCAGTATAAGGGATTCCCGGGCCATTCAGATCAACCCTCCTTTTAGATACCACCTGCCCTCCATCCATAAATGAATTGAGCGCCAGATAAATATTCTGGTTGAACAGCACCGTACGGTAAAACTTCCATCTTAGCTCAAGGTTCCCGAACACCATCCCTTCTCCAACAACACGATTACGCAGCATTCCCCTCACGGTTCGCGAGCCTCCAAGTCCGTCGGTGTTCGATGAAAGCGAGAAAGAGTTAATCATGTACGGCAGCATGTAGAACGGCACATTCCCGCCCAGCGTGCCCTGGTAATTCAGCCGGTATGCAAAGGACAGATCATCCGGTATAATTGTAAAATACTGCCTGTGAGTAAGGGAAAGCCTGGTATAGGCAAAATCGCCATTGCCCATAAAACCCGGAGCCGCAAAAACTACCGCCTCGCTCCACATTCCCGACATGGGGTTAGGCTCGTTGTCGCGTGTATCATATACAATGCCAGCCTTGAAGTGGTGTGTATTTCCCCCGTCCCTTTCACCTTCAGAAATTATGCCATGCTGGACATATCTCTCATAAAGTCCCGGGATGTCAGGCAACATCTCATCTTCATCCCTTCCTTCGTTAAGGGCATCAATATCGACCGGGGCGATAGAAGTATTCATTAGTCCGATACCCCCTATCCAGCGCAGTTCCCTGCCAGAGAGCGGCCCCTGGAAATCAACGGTAAAACGGAACATATTCCGCTCGTGCCTGTAAAACATACGGCTGCGGTATTCGGGGTCATCTTCATCTTCCCACCGGTCAAAATACAAGGCATTATAGCCGTTAAACCCGTAAAAATCAAGCGCCTTCTCTGTAAAATAACTCAAATCGGCCGTCACCCTTATACCTGGAACCAGAAACTCGCTGTCATAAAAAATCCTGTTTATACCACTGCCCTTGGTGTATCTTGAAACCTCGGCATATATCTTATGCAGATATTTCGGGTAGGTTGAACCGTCACCATAGTAGTACAGGTCAATAAGCCCCCCATACTGGAGCCCAAGATCGGTATTGTAGGATACAGCAGGCAACGCACCGAAGGTCCAGCCTGTCTTAACCGGATCTTCCTGTGCATTTCCTGAATTAACAGCAACAAGCATCCAGACGCATATTATCGCCAGCGTTGGCAAGAGCTTGCCGGCAGCCCACGATATTCGGGACCCATTAAGAAATCCGGCCCGATGATCAAACAGCTTCCGCTGTCCATCGGCCGGACTGAGAGCCACAAAACCCGGTATCTTCATATTTGTTATATTTTGGTTAGATAAAAACAAAAAACATAGCAAGAAAAAGAAATAATGGAATATTAGGAAATTAATTGGTTGTTTTTTTTTGACAATTTGAGCATATTTATTTTATTTGGTTATATCTTGCCGGTAGTTTAGGCTTATTAAGCTGTCAGTCAATAAAATTATTATACTCTCCAACCTGAAAAACACATAATCATGAAGCTATTTAAAAAAATACTCGGAGTCGCCGGAGTACTGGTAGTGATCATAATAATTGCAGGTTTTTTTCTCCTGAGGAACATTGCCAGGAAGGCCATTCCCGATTACAATACCGATGTTGTCATTGAAGGCTTAGCCGGTGAAGTTACAGTTTTACGCGACAAATACGCCGTACCTTCAGTATTTGCGGAGACAGAAGATGATCTCTACCGCGCCGTAGGTTATATAATGGCACAGGACAGGCTCTGGCAGATGGATCTGCTGAGGAGAGTTACCACTGGAAGGCTGACAGAAATATTCGGGCCCGATCTTATTGACACAGATGTACTTATGAGATCGCTGCGAATTCAGGAAAAATCGGAGATGGTCCTCAGCAAAACTGACAAAAGTGTAACAGGGGCCCTTGAGGCCTTTGCATGCGGGGTAAACCAGTTTATCGACCAGAATACCGGAAACCTGCCGCCTGAATTCTCCATCCTGGGGTACAGTCCCGATTACTGGGAACCGGTTCATTCGATCAACCTTGTCGGTTACATGTCATGGGACCTGAATATGGGCTGGTCGACCGAAGTAATACTGCACAAACTGCGGGATAAACTTGACGACGGTAAATTCAGGGAGCTGGTTCCCGATCTCGACATGCATACAAGCTATGTTCATCCCGAACGGGTAATATCTGCAGCAAATATAGTATCATCACTAAGAGAGAAATCAGCCGCCCTGGAGGATCTTGGTGTGGGAGTATTCAGCGCCAGCAACAACTGGGCTGTATCAGGAAACAAAAGCACGACAGGCAGCCCTATACTTGCAAATGATATGCATCTGGGACTGTTTGCGCCGGGCATCTGGTACCAGATGCACCAGGTTGCGGAGGGAACTCTCAATGTTACGGGGGTTGTCCTTCCGGGACAGCCTTTTGTAATATCAGGGCACAATGAAAGAATAGCCTGGGGCATGACCAACGTGATGCTTGATGATGTTGATTTCTACCTTGAAACTGTTAACCCGTCGAACCCTCACCAGTACAAATACATGGGCGACTGGAAAGATATGGAGGTCAAAAACGAGATATTTATAACAGGAAAAGGGGATACTGTTTTTAAAGAGTTGCTGTTCACCCACAGGGGGCCTGTGATAAGCGACCTTAAAGACCTTGATGACCAGGTAGTATCAATGAGATGGACGGGGAATGAGTACAGCAACGAAGTACGCAGTGTTTACATGCTCAACCGTGCCGGTAACTGGGAGGAGTTCAGGGAGGCTCTTACAACTTTTGTCTCTGTAAGCCAGAATATCAACTATGCCGATATTGACGGTAATATCGGAATGCAGACTGCAGCAGGCATACCATTACGGGACGGAAGCGGTATATTCGTAGTATCGGGAGAGGATGACACATATGACTGGAAGGGTTTTGTGCCTTTTGATGAGCTTCCCTATACCTACAACCCCCCTGAAGAGTATGTGGCATCAGCAAATAACAGGACCATAGGAGACGATTACCCTTACTATATCAGCCACTGGTTTGACCCGCCGAACAGGTACGACAGGATCGTTGAATTGCTGACAGAGAAAGAAAGGTTATCGGTAAATGACTTCAGGTCTATGCTGACTGATAAAAAATCAAAACTTACCGGGAAGATGATGCCGGAACTTCTCAGGCAACTTGACAAGATAACAGAACCGACACTCAATGAGCGCAGAGCCGTTGAGATGCTGCGGGAATGGAATTTTGTTTATGGGGCAGAAAGGCCGGAACCGTTAATATTTGAAAAATTCTATATCAAATTCATAGAGAACCTCCTCAGGGAAGATATGGGAGAAGAGTTTTATATGGAATTCATAGAAAGTAAAATACTGGTACGTAATATTGTCGACCGCGTCTGGGAGGCAGATCTGTCGGCCTGGTTCAAAGGAGGCAAAGCCGCCTCGGGCCCGAGCACCTTTTCTGACCTGGTAATCACAAGTTTTATCGAAGCTGTTGAAGAGGCGGAACACAAGCACGGCCCAAACCCCGAAAGGTGGGCATGGGGCGATGCCCATACATTGAAACTTAATCACCCAATGGGATCGGAGCGCATCCTTGACATAGCTTTCAACATCAACCGCGGCCCCTACAGTCCGGGAGGCAGCTTCCACACAGTATGCCCATATTCCTATAACTTCAGCAACCCTTTTGTTGTCAATCACGGTGCATCGCAACGTCATGTATACTCGACGGCAAACTGGGATGACTCATTTACGGTAATCCCCACGGGCACATCTGGCATTCCTGCCAGCAAGCACTATTGCGACCAGACCGGCCTCTATGTTAATGATTCCTACAGGCCAGATCCGTTTTCAAGGCCCGCGGTGGAAAATGCGGCTGTCTACAGGATGAAGGTGCTTCCCGCTAAATGATAGGGGCGGGAGTTGAAACTGTGATAAGGCTATTTTTCCGGTTGTGTAATTTATCAGATGTTATGAACCCGGGGCAGCCCTGAAATCGGGATTATTATCTTTATATAGCGGACCGGCTAATTTATGCCGGTAACTGACTGAAACATTTATTGCGGTATGCGATCAGGATATCCTACTTTTCCAGCAACTCTTTCGCATTAACCATTGCTGCCTCAGTCAGTCCGTCACTGCTCAGCATACGGGCTATCTCCCTTATCCGTTCCTCGCTGCTGAGCAGGCGTATCCGGGTATGGGTGGCATCGGCAACATCCTCTTTGAATACCAGGTACTGTTGATCACCCTTACCTGCAATCTGGGGCAGGTGTGTAATATTGACAACCTGCATGTTAAGGGACATCTCCTTCATGATGTTGCCCACCATACCGGCAACCTCACCCGATACACCTGAGTCAATCTCGTCAAAGATAATGGTGGGAAGCGACTTTGTTTTGGCAATCAGCGATTTAAGACTTAACATGACTCTTGACATCTCACCGCCCGACGCGACCTTGCCAAGCTCCATCGGAGGAGACTGCCTGTTGGCGCTAAAAAGGAATTCAATCCTGTCGTTACCATATGGGGTGAAATCTTCAAGCCGGGTATGCCTGATCTTAAAACGGGCATTGGGAATCCCAAGGCGCCTGAGAAGACCGGACATATACTCTTCCAGTGCGGTTATTGCAGCAACTCGCGAGCCGGAAAGTTCGACGGCAACAACTTCAAGCTCTCTCCTGCTTTCATGCAGCTTTTTACCGGCCTCAGCAATGCTGAATTCATAATTATTTATCTCTTCAACCCTTTCCCGCAGTTCGTCACGCAAAGTGATCAGTTCTTCAACCGTACCAACGTGATGTTTTTGCTGCAGGCCGTATATCATGTCAAGCCTTTCACTTACCTGTCCGACCCTGTCCGGATCAAATTCGGTTACTGCTTCCAGACGGCCCAGTTCGTCGGAAATATCCTTCAGCTCGATGGAAGAGCTCTGAAGCCTTTTGTGGAGATCATTTATCTTTGGAAAAAAAGTCTCTACCCGTGCAAGTCCCCCCGCTATATCCCTCAAGGTGCCCAGGATAGAATTCTCTTCGCCGTCCAGTCCCACAGCAGCCCGGTTGAGGGCCTCCTTAATCTCTCCTGAGTGATTAAGCAGCCGTTGTTCTTCCTCCAGCTCCTCCTTCTCTCCGGCTTTCAAGCGTGCAGCATCGAGCTGCTCAAGCTGGAAATTGAAGTAATCAAGATCGGCAGTTGCTTTAGCGGACTTTTCCTGGAGTGAGTTGTAAAACTCAAGCGTTTGAATATATGAGTTGTAAGAATTTTTGTAGTTTTCAAGTATCGCAATGTTGCCGGCAACCACATCGATCACCTCAAGCTGGAACCTGCTGCCGGCTAGAACAAGGTTATGATGCTGGGAATGGATGTCAACCAGCCTTGTTCCAAGCTCCTTCAGTACATTTAGGTTGACCGGTGTGTCATTGATAAAGGCCCGCGACTTGCCAGATTCGTTTATCTCGCGGCGAACCAGGGAAATATCTTCATAATCAAGCTCATGATCGTCAAAAAAGTCCGTCAGCCCATACTTTGTAATATCAAACTCACCCTCGATTATACACTTCCTGCTTTTATCCTGCAATACTGATGTGTCGGCACGCTGCCCAAGAATTAATGCCAGGGCACCCAGCAGGATCGACTTGCCTGAGCCCGTCTCGCCGGTAATGATCGAAAAGCCCGGTTCAAAACGGATATCGAGCTTTTCAATAAGTGCATAGTTGCTGACCGATAATTTACGGAGCATAGGTAAAATTCATTGGTAATACTTCAAAATTAATCAATTTTTCGGGGCATGCGCAACAAAGGAATCAACAGAGTATTCACCGTTTATCAACAGCAGGGTACAAGTCCGGTAATTGTATGTTATTGTTGCTGGATTCGCTGATACTTGGGTGTATTCGAGGGATCCACCTCCCTGAGGACAGTAACGACCCTGCGCGCTTCTTCGGGATTTGTTTCAGAAAACACGTTTATCAGCTCATCAGACTTTGCATCAAACACTACCTGTAAAAGATGCATAAAGGGGTCGGGCTTTTCGCGGTACACCTTCTGCAGAAGTTCAAGACTTTCTGCTATCTCAGACCGCGCCTCTGCCGGCCGGTCAGTCATCCTGTCCAGCCCAAGCCTGTGGTACCGGTAGTTGAACTCGCGAATGGGTGCATATCTCGAATCCCTGAGATTATGTGCCAGCCAGTACCTGTTCCGGTTGCTTTCGAATGACCTCCAGCCTCTTTCGCTGGCATTCTGGGCATTGCTTACGATAGTCTCCGCTTTCTGAAAGTATTCGGTGCCACCGTTAAGAGAAAAAGAGTCATAATCAAGCCCGATTAAAATATAGGCATAAAAGGCCAGGATCGAAGTCAGGTTGGAGAGGTGCTGGTTCTCGTTGAACTCGAGGGTTTCGTGCTCAATGTACCTGAAGTGAAGGTTATTATCCATATAATTGAACAGGACTGAATTATATGAGGAATTGTAAACAGGCCTGCGTGACTGGATCTGGATTGTCCCCCTGAACTCGTCAGACGAGATTTCTTCGGTGAGGTTGATCATAATATTGGCCTCAATACGTTCATGGCTTTGATAGACATGGTTTGTCCAGTTGCGTCCGTTCATGAACTCGTAAATGGCTCTCTGAAGGGTTGTAAACTTCTGTTTATTGGTTCCCTGTATCTGGTTGGTAATTACCTGCACGTTGCACCTTAGCTCCTGTGCTGAGGAATAAAAGGCAAATGATGCAAGCATGGTTAAGATGACAAGTATCTTTCTCATTTCAGAAGCCCTGATAAGTGGTTAACAATATCAACCGCCACTTCGGGTTTGCTTTTCAGCGCAAAATCAACTGACGAACCGTCTGGGTTGATGATGCTCACTTTGTTGGTATCGGCATGGAAACCCGCTCCTTCCTCATTTAACGAATTTAAAACGATAAAATCAAGGTTTTTGTTATGCAGTTTTTTCACGGCATTTTCCTTTTCATTGTCGGTTTCAAGCGCAAAACCAACAAGGACCTGACCCTTCCTTTTATTTCTGCCCATTTCACCAAGTATATCGGCAGTGGGTTTCATCTCCAAAGTTATGCTGCCGCTTCCGCGCTTTAGCTTTTTACCTGTACTGGCTGCCGGGGTATAGTCGGCTACCGCAGCCGTCATAATACAGGCATTACATTCGGGAAACCATTTGAGGCACTCCCTGTGCATCTCGCCTGCAGTGTTCACCTTAACCACTTTTACCCTGGTGTGCTCAAGTTCTTTTGCAACCGGACCCGACACGAGAACAACCTCCGCCCCCCTGCCGGCCAGCTCGGCTGCTATGGCATACCCCATCTTTCCGGAAGAGTGGTTCCCTATATACCTTACCGGGTCAATCGCCTCGCGGGTAGGTCCTGCGGTAACAAGCACCTTTTTATTCCGCATATCAAGGTATCCGGATGTATCGCCGGCAAGCCTGCTGCCCGGTGCTATACCTGCAAACCAGGATACAAGTCTGCTGACAATTTTTTCAGGCTCCTCCATCCTGCCCTTGCCGCTTAGTCCGCTTGCCAGCTCCCCGCTTGAGGGTTCGATTATTATATTCCCCCTTTCCAGCAGAATCTTCATGTTATTGAGAGTTGCAGGGTGGCTGAACATGTCAAGGTCCATGGCCGGGGCGATCATTACCGGGCACCGGCATGAAAGGTATGTCGTAAGAAGGAGGTTGTCGCACACGCCGGTAGCCATCTTCGCCATCGTATTGGCACTGGCCGGTGCAACAAGGAACAGATCCGCCCATATACCAAGGTCAACGTGAGAGTTCCATGAACCGTCATCATAATTAAAAAAATCGCACAGAACCGTATTCCGCGAAAGCGTGGCCATGGTTACGGGAGTGATGAACTCCTTACCAAGAGGAGTCATAACAACTTTTACCTCAGCACCTTCCTTAACAAGCAGCCTTGTGAGGTATGCAGCCTTGTATGCAGCAATGCTACCTGTAATGCCAAGTATTATTTTCCTGCCTTTGAGCTGCATGAGCAAAATTTATTCTTCCTCAATCCTGGCCGGGTTCCTGTAGTAAATCTCTTCCTGCAGCCACTCTTCAAGAGCCAGTAAAGTTGGCTTGGGAAGCCTTTCGTAAAATTTTGATATTTCTATTTGTTCACGGTTTTCAAACACCTCTTCAAGGTTATCGGTGTAATAAGCGAACTCTTCAAGCTTGCGGCTCAGCTCATCCTTCATCTCCACGTTGATCTGGTTGGCCCTTTTGGCCACGATCATTATGGTTTCGTAAATACTTCCGGTTTCGGTGTCAAGCTCTGAAAGCTCTCTGGTAATTGTTGTAACCGGCGCTTTTGACTTTTTGTAATCCATAGTTTCTTTTAATAATCCTGTGTAAGATCATCCATCGGGTAGTTATCCAGTACCCTGAGAGAATTACTCAGGTACCTGTCTGCTTCATCCCTGTATCTGCTGTCAGGGAACTCTTCTATAAACGCGTAATACTCGTCAACCGTATTCTGAAAACGTTCAAGCTGCCTTTCGGGGACTGAGTTGTCGGCCAACAGAAAACTGGACCTTAGTATCAAAAACATAATCTCTTCCCTGTGGCGTGTTTCCGGAAAATCGACCAGGCTGTTCTTTAATGCAATGATGGCGGCACGATAATCTTCCATGTCGTAATAAAGCCTGGCACTGATAAATGACTTTTCAAGAAGTTTATTCCTCATCTCGGCTATCAGCTCCCTGGCCTCCTCAACCTTTTCGCTGTCAGGGTGCCGGCTAATAAACAGGTTGAACTGGTCTATCGACCTCCTTGTGGCAGTCTGGTCAAGGCTTGGCCGGGGAGAAAGCAGGTAATTGCAGTAGGCCCTCATGAACATCGCCTCCTTTGCATGTTCGCTCGTCGGGTACTCCCTTACAAACCGGTCAAAATGGTGTGATGCCAGAATGTAGTCACCACGGTTATAATAACAGTTGGCAAGCATGAAGTTAAGCTCGGCAGCCCTCTGGGTGCCCTGATAAATGGGCAGCACCCGTTCTATGAGAGTTGCTGCCCTGACCCAGTCCTCATTCTCGTAATACTCATACGCCGCCTCCATCTGCAACTGGAAATCATCGCTTTTGAGAAGTTTTTCATACTGGCTGCATGAAGCGGCCGTCAGAATAAAGATAAAAAACAATATGCGGCTAACGGGCGATCTATATGACATTATATATCTCTGTTTTTTTCGGTTTTTCCCGGTTGTATTTCAATTGAAACAGTCCGGTCCGTTTGCTTTATCCGGAATTTGCAAAAATAACATTTTTTTTTCAGACAATTGACCCATAATTTGACAATTCAGGCAAAACTCCCGGTTACACCGCGTATATAAATTATCACGGTCTGCCGGCTAAGGGCAATAACGCTGGAAATTAAAAAATTAATATGCAACCCGCAACAATCTGTTACAAATGTTTTGCCATAATTGTCAGTTGTTTTGATGAAACGCAAAAAAAAAACATTTATTTTGTAAA
>SLRB01000014.1 GCA_007131165.1 Bacteroidales bacterium
TCGCCGTAGAACATCTCAAAGCATTTCAGGAAGCTTGTTTCATAAAGCCTGGCATCGGCAACATAATGCACCGAAGGAACCGTGCTTCCGGTGCCGCTGCTTCTGAACCTGAGACTGCCTGGGGCATTTCCGGTATAGACCTTGTGGGTCTTGAAAAATGACAAAGGAAGGCAGGGTATCCGGGCGGTACTGGTAACAGATGAGGGGTCTGTCCCCAGAAGCCGGAGGTAACGGTTGTAAAGGTTGTTGTGGTGATACTGGTATGAGAAGAGCTCCATGGCAGCCTCTTCAAACCCATCATCTGTGTTGATGCTGAATATTTTTTCTGCTAATATTTTCCGGGTCTCTCCCTGCATTTTACTTCGATTATTCTGGCTGGCTATACTTAGCTGGATAATATGGTTTTAACTGTTTTGCCCCGCTTTATCAGCGACCCCGGCATAATAGAACGAGTCCGCTACCCGTTAATCAAACTTACAGGTTACCGAAACATTTGCAGGGTTAAAACAGTTTAACGGGTATAAATACCTCTACAAAGATAATATTACTGATCTGCTGAGGAACCGGTCACCCGGGTAATTTTTCCGGGAGATGCCGGCCTTAATGCTGAACGGAAATATTTTTTATTTGCAGATATAACAACCACGCGTATTTCAGATGGAGAAACATAAGGAAAAAGAACTGCTCAAAAGGATCGCAAGGCTGGTAAAGCAAAACAAGGAGCTGCACGAGAAGGTAAGGCTTCTTGCCGAAAGCAATGACAGGCTTACCGAACAGGTTGAAAAATATGAGAGAAGGCTTGCCGGAATGAAAGAAAGACCAGCAGATGGAGAGGATGCAGGCGATAACACCCGTGTATTGAAATTCAAAATGGCGACGGTTCTGTTTGCCGACATACAGGGGTTTGGCAAGATAACCGAGCAGATGGATACCCAGTCGATGATGGATAATCTCGACGACCTGTTTTTTCAGTTTGATTCGATTGTAAAAAATTTCAATCTGCAAAAGATAAAGACCATCGGAGATTCTTACATGTGTGCCGGCGGTGTGCCTTCAAAGAACAGCACCAACCCGATAGATGTTGTCATGGCTGCCCTGGAGATGAACCGCTACCTCGCCGAAATAAAAGAAAGATCTGATAAGAACCGCGTATGGGATATAAGAATAGGCGTCCATACGGGGCCGGTTACGGCTATTGCGGGCGGAAAAAGGAAAATTTCCTGGGAGCTGAAGGGCGATACCGTTAATATATCGAGCAGGCTGAGTAATTCGTGCGATATCGACAAAATAAATATCTCAGCCAATACATACGAACTGGTTAAGGAGTTTTTTAGCTGTGATTACAACGGGAAGATCCCTGTAAAATACCTGGGCGATCTTGAAATGTTCTATGTTAAGGGTATAATACCGGGCATCTCAGAAGGGGGACTCGGACTGGAGCCCAACAAACGGTTTGATACCAAATTCAAGCTCGTCCAGTTCGTCGATCTGCAGGAGATCATTCTTGACAAACTGGAAAAGGAGCTGCCGGGGTATCTCTATTATCATAATGTCAAGCATACTATTGATGTGGTTACAGAGGCCGAACTTATAGGCTGGGCAGAAGGGGTGAGTGAGGAGGAGGTTCTGCTGCTGAAAACGGCAGCTCTCTTTCATGACTCCGGACATACAATTGGTTATGACAGGCATGAGGAGCTTGGGTGCGACCTGGCCAGGGAGTACCTGCCGGATTATGGTTTTTCCGGCGGACAGATTGAAAAAGTATGTGATCTGATAATGGCAACACAAATGCCACCCGAACCCAAAAATCTGCTTGAGAAGATTATGTGCGACTCAGATCTTGACTATCTTGGCCGCAGCGATTTTATACCTGTTTCGAATACCCTGTACAAAGAACTGCGCGAGCAGAACAAGATAGGTTCGCTAAATGACTGGAACATGCTGCAGGTAAAATTCATTTCCGGCCACCAGTACTTTACCGAAACTGCCCGTAACCTGCGTGAAGTGAATAAACAGAAACAGATTGAGCGCATCAGAAGCCTTATAGACGAATAGCTGAAGGTGATCCATATCAACCTTTTTGGAAGCTATATTCACCATTAATTCAACAACCTGTGGCGGCCGGCTGCGTAGATTCATATAGTTAATCAAATGGAGATTGCATATGATACGTGGGGTGATTACAATTCTTGCCATTCTGGTTACAGGGCTGGCTGTCTGCCTTGCATCAGACGGGCCAGACCCGGAAACCGGAAAGAGGTATCCCGGACTTACGTTCTACCACTCGTCGGCAACGGGGGGATACGGTTCAAACCTGAGCCTTAACGCGGGTGTTGAGAAGGACCACAGGCTTCTTGAGGGGGGAATGGTCTTTCAGCCGCAAACATCGCGGATATCTGGGGGCAATGTGATTTACCGGAGGTTTTTGTTTCCTGATCGCCAAAATCCTGATCAGGAAGGGCTTACCGCCGGCAGGAACCCCCGGTTCTTTCTGCAGTACAAATTCCAGTTTCGCCATACCAGTGTTTATAATGCATGGGGAAACCCTGGACCGGTTGGGGAACACCAGCCTCCCGCAGGCGGCAGGGTGGCTACTTATGATCATCATTTCGGACTTGGAGGGGAGTTGACCATTTTAGGTACTGTTACCCTGATTGTCTCGGGGGGGATCGGGCTATCTCTAGTATCTGTCGATGAAAAATTTGCAGACCAGCCCCACTATACCGAGGGGGGAAGAAAGACCGGAACGGGCCCGTGCCTGATTGTAGGCATAGGTTATGCTTTCCTGGATTAGGGCATTGGATAATGGGTTAGGGGATGCCCTGTAGATACAGGGTATATGGCCCCTGCCGCCGGGCGGTTGGTGGCAGGGGCCTTTTCAGGTGTGCCGTGCATGCACACAACGGTTGAGGTCCTTACAGGAATTATCCCCTGATGGCTTTTATCCCGGGCAGTTCTTTTCCTTCCATGTACTCAAGCATTGCACCACCACCGGTTGATACATAGCTTACCTTTGCGGAAA
>SLRB01000125.1 GCA_007131165.1 Bacteroidales bacterium
TTCCACCACTCGTTATAAATCTTGTTGTAGTCAAAGTATGGTACTCTCTTTGCAAAACTTTCCCCGGGGTCGGGCTCGGCAAGGATATCCCTGAAATTGTATTTTTTACCGAATGCTGTGTCTTTTGCATTATTCAGTAAATCATGGAACACTTTCTGCTGCGATAAAACCGGGTCGGGATTATCGATTATTGTGTGGGAAAGTTCCACTGCTTTTTTAATTATCTCTCCAATAATTGCCATAATACAAATATATTTTTTTATACCATCAGTTCAAGGGCATGAGAAAGATCCTGAACAGGAAGTTTACATCTCCCCATTGTACATACATAGAACCATGTCTCGCCCTTTTTAAACCTTTCCCTGAAAAGGGGTATATCTTCATCATCTGTAATTGCAGCAGCTATATTGCAATCCGGAAGATACATTGCATTGATTTTTTTCAGGTTTCCGGCGGACTGCGGTCCGGTAATTGCAAGGGTATAAAAGTTGCGGGACCTGTAAAGAAGTAAGCGGCCCCAATTAGTGTAATTTATACTTTGTCTGCTCATGTTTTCGCTGATATCAGAAAGCATAGCCGAACTCCGGGCAGCCCATTCCAGGTTTTCAAAATATCCGGCCAGCTGAAGGAGATTAATCGCCATCACGCCATTTGACGAAGGAATTACATTATCGGCATGCTCGTAAAATGAAGCCTGCAGCTTTTCACTTTCATTTGAAGAAAAGGAGAACATGTTTGTTCCCCCTGATGAAAAATATTCAGTTACGTAGCCTGTCATTTTATTCGCGGCCATCAGATACCGTTTTTCGGCCGACACCTCGAAAAGCCTTATCAGTGCCCGGATAAACAGTGCATAATCCTCAAGAAAACCGTCCGCTGATGGTCCCTTAACCTGTATTAAACGTGTTATATGCCCTTTCGGGGAAACAGAATTATTCAGTATAAAATCCGCTGCTTTTTTTGCCATCTCAAGGAAACTGTTTTCGCCAAAGGCAGCATAAGCATCTGCAAGTCCGGATATCATTAGGGCATTCCATGAGGTAATTACCTTATTATCGAGCCCCGGCCGAACCCTTCCGTTTCGCTTCTCAAGGATTTTTTTATTTGCCTTGTTTATTAAGTCCCTGAGTCCTTCAATGGACAATCCGTGCATTGAGGCGAAATCCTCGTCCCCGATATCCCTTAAAAGTATATTCGTGCCATTTTCCCAGTATCCCTTTTTTCCAACCTGGTAGTAATCCTTGACCAGCGAAGCATCATCTCCGAGTATCTTATCGAGCTCCTTCTCGTCCCACACGTAAAACTTTCCCTCCTCCCCTTCACTGTCCGCATCCAGTGCAGCGTAGAATGTCCCGGGCGGAGATGTCAGCTCCCTTGCGACAAATTCAATGGTATTGAAGACCACCTCTTTATAAAGAGGTTTGTTTAATACTTTCCAGGCTTTTGAGTATATCGACACAAGCTGTCCGTTATCATAAAGCATCTTCTCAAAATGAGGTACCTTCCAGTTTTCATCTGTCGAGTAGCGGGCAAATCCCCCTCCCGCCTGATCGAATATACCTCCCATAGCCATTTTTTCGAGGCTCAGGTCTGCCTGGTCAAGTGCACTTTTATTACCATTCTGATAATGATAATGAAGAAGGAATTCCAGATTTACCGGTAACGGGAACTTTGGGGCGTGGAGAGTGCCGCCCAGTTCAATGTCCATATGCTTCATTACATTATTATAAAAATCAGATGCATCCTTTTCATTGAAATCTATTGCTGCATCCGAAGGCTCTATAAAACTGGCCGCTGCTATTCCCTGAGTAAGCTGTTCAGCCTGCGTGGAAAGATCATGCCTTCGGGTCCTGTAAAGCTCGGAAACCTGTTGCAGGATATCTTTCCATTGGTCTTTTTGAAAGTATGTACCTCCCCAGAAAGGCATGGTATCCGGCAGGGCAAAGCAGTTAAGCGGCCACCCTCCCTGCCTGGTGAGCAACTGTACTGCTGTCATATACATATGATCAATATCGGGACGCTCTTCCCTGTCCACTTTTATGCATACAAATTTACTGTTCATTATGTCAGCTACTTCCTTGTCCTCGAAACTCTCCTTTTCCATAACATGGCACCAGTGGCAGGCTGAATAACCAATACTTACAAGAATTGGTTTGTCTTCGTGCTTCGCCTTGCTCAGGGCTTCATCACCCCACGGATACCAATCCACCGGATTATAGAGATGTTGCAAAAGATAAGGGCTCGTCTGGCCGATCAAATGGTTCGGCTTATTTTGTCTGTTTTTCATCGGGGCGGATACTGGTTAATCGAATTTAATAATCAGGATATTAATTGTTCAACAATGGCAGAAAGTAATTGTTTATTACATCTTGAAAAACCGACACTTTTAGTGCTGGCAGGCTATGCCTTCGTTGATCCAGAAGCCTTCTTCCTGAAGGTGGCTCACTATCCCTCTTAAAGAATAGTATTGTTTTTAATGTGACGTCCTGCCTGTATGGAATAAGTTTGTACATTTCTCCTGTAAAAAAGCCAAAATTTTGTTCAAAAAATACAAAATTTTGACTTACAGTCGGAACCGCTTCGCTTTAACTTATGTTATTCTTGTATGCAAATTATTCATCAATTATCATAACATGGTCATGGTTCAGAAACCCTGTTTTTCAATTCGTTGAATCCTCATGCCAGGCTCTTTACTTTAATCTGTCTTAACAAGATGAGGATTTCCCATAAAATTTTTTTCATCCGTCTATGTGTAATTTAGATGAAAAAAATTTGACCAGAAGGTCGATTTCTCATGCAAAGTCTTGCTCTTTGTTGCTATTTTCATAAGATGAGAAATTCATGTACATTTATCCCATCCAATAATAGTACTGATCATATTACTTTTTTTTATTTAAAAACATTACCATGAGACGCGTTTTAATATTGTTATTTATCGTCAGCTCCTTTGCCTGTTCTCCTCTGAGAGTATACAGGGACCTTCCTGAAGTTCTGGCCTGGGAGGCTGATATTCAAAA
>SLRB01000257.1 GCA_007131165.1 Bacteroidales bacterium
ACAATGCAATATAGGACAAAATATTTATGAGGATCTCAATTAAAATAAAACCCGGAAGTTTTGAAAACCAAAAGAAGAAAAAGGTAAATTTGTATAATATAATTACTAATTCCCAAAAACGCATCGTTGTCTTTGTAAACAACTCTAAAACTGAGCATTGCGCTTATTAACATTTTTTAACCAAAATCATTCAGTACATATCATTGAAAAGGGTATTGACCATAACCGCACTTCTTCTGATTACAGCTTCCGTGCCGGCTGCTGCAAACCCTTTAATGGTTAAGGAAGACAGCCTTTCAACGACTGGGCTGCATCGTTTGAAGCCACGGCCCTATTCCGGAACAAATTCATTATCTAAAAGGGAGAATTTTAACTTCAATACCATCCACGGGAATGGGCCCGGAAATGCAGGCGGATACCATTACCACGGTTTTATCAGGGCAAGCGACCATCAGTTTTATAAGAACCTTGAAAAGATATCTCAAAAATGGCATCTTACGCGATGGCTTCACGGCATGGTGACACGGAATGATGCTTTTATAATTACCCCGTCAGAACAAACACGTGAAAGCAGAAATGAATTCCTGCAATGGGAAGGCAAAATCATAAGAGATATTCATTTTAGTCCGGTTGGCCTGTTTGCGCCAGGAACCGACGAACAACGGCATTCACCTGGTGGATTGGAAAGGGCAGCTGACTTTCTGCATTTCAGTACCAGGCCGGGAACAATTCAAAAACACCTTTTAATAAATGAAGGTGATAAGATTGACCCTTTTATTCTGGCAGAAAGTGAACGTATTCTAAGGCAACTTCCATACCTGGAGGATGCCAGGATATTTGTCTTTTCCAATACACCCGGCTCTGATCATGCCGATCTGGTTGTCGTTACAAAAGACAGGTGGGCAAGGGGGTTTGATATGGATTTGAGCGATATTGACAAAGGGAACCTTGATATTTACGACAGGAACATCCTTGGTATGGGGCAGGAACTGCAGGGTAGAATTCTATTTGACGCTACAAAAGAAAATTATGTTGGTTTTGAAACAACCCTGAGTGTTCAAAATATCGGGGGGTCATTTATCAATACCCGGGTTAATTATCTGGATGCATTCGATAACAGGTCTTTTCAATTCAAAACAGGAAGGAGCTTTATTACCCCTTCAATGAAGTACGCTGGTGGGGTTGAATTCATTACAGCATCACTGTTTGATGATTTTCATTTTCCCGATACAATATTCCTCAACCAGGATCTGAACTATCATGAATATGACTACTGGTTCGGTCGTTCATTCATGTTAGGCGGTAAGGGCAGGTTCACTGGCAGGAACATATATTTAACCTCAAGATTTAACAGGTATATCTTTTTTGACAGACCCGGGATACACGACAGGGCAAGACACAATTATCATAACCGCAACCTGTTTCTGGCCAGCATGGTAATGACTTTTTCAGGTTACCTGAAAAGTAATTTCATATACGAATTCGGCCCTACTGAAGATATACCCGTAGGTACTGCTGTTGAGCTTACAGCAGGCTATGAGGATAACCAGTTCTACGGCAGGCTTTATGGAGGGATTACTATATCCCACAGCAATTACCTGGAGCGCCTCGGTTATATTAACAACAGTATCTCAGCAGGAACTTTTCTGAACAACAGCATCCGCGAACAAGGTGTCCTGAAGATTAACAGTTCAGGTTTTTCAGGACTTAAGTCCATAAACAAATTTTTATTCAGACAGTTTTTTGCAATCGACTACACGTTAGGCATCAGGCGGTTTGAGGATGAACTGATATCCATAAGCAACCGGAACGGAATTCGCGGTCTTAGAAGCGATGCTCTGGCAGGTACTACAAGGTTTACGCTTCAATCGGAAACAATGTTTTATGCAAAAAAAAGCTGGTATGGATTCAGATATGCAATTTACGGGATGGCCGATCTGGGATGGATAGGCAGGGGGGAAAAGCTCCTGATGCCAGTTGATTTTTACAGCGGATTCGGCCTGGGGATGAGGGTGCGCAATGAGCACCTTGTCCTCCCGACGCTCCAGTTCAGGTTTGCCTTTTTCCCAAGGGTGCCGGAACAGGCACACGCTCAGCTATTTTACATAATGAGTGAAAGAAACGTTATGCCAGACAGGTTCAGGGTATCAGCTCCCGAAATTCTAAACTATCGCTAACCGCTGCAATATGCCCCATTAAGCCTGATAAAATAAAAAATCTATAACTAATTTTGCCGGATGCGCAGATTTGACAGGTTCAGGATTAATAACGGCAGCAATTTCCGCAAAAAACTCCTTGATTGGAGCCGCCGGTTCAACGAAGTTTGCATACTTGATTCAAACCGTTACGGTAACCGGTTTTCATCCACCCATTGCCACTTCAGCTACGATTATATTGCCGCTGTTGGTTCAGTAAGCCGGTTTAGTTGCCGCCAAGGGGATATCATGAAATCAATTGATGCTTTTTCTGAAGGGAACAGTGACTGGCTTTTCGGTCATCTGAGCTACGATCTTAAAAACGAAACAGAAAAACTGTCATCCGGTCACCCTGACAGAATTGGTTTTCCTCTGGCATATCTATTTATTCCTGAATACATCTTCATAATAGAAGAGAATATTGTCGCGGTCGGATGGCTTGAGGAGCGCAGGACCAAACACGAAGTTGCACTTATTGTTAAGAGCATAGAATCTTTGCCTGTCCCTGAAGCCAATACTGGTAGTCCCGGTGATGTAAAAGAAGCCGTTACCAAAAGCAAATACCTGGAGGCTGTAAACAATATCCTCTCACATATCAGAAGAGGCGACATATACGAGGTAAATTTCTGCCAGGAATTTTACTCACTCAACGCATCTATCGACCCTGCATACACCTGGCTGAACCTTATAGAGGAGTCTCCTGCACCATTCTCCTGCTATTACAATCTCGACGATAAATATCTTATGTGTGCCAGCCCGGAAAGGTTCATAAAAAAAACCAACCGGAAAATAATATCACAACCAATCAAGGGGACGGCAGCCAGGGGAAAAAATGCCGGTGAGGATGCTATTCTGAAAGAAGCGCTTGCCACCGACCAAAAAGAGCGCTCTGAGAATATAATGATAACAGACCTTGTAAGAAACGACCTGTCGGTTATAGCCTGTAAGGGTAGTGTGAATGTTGATGAATTGTGCACCATTTATCCATTCCCCCGAGTATTTCAAATGCAGTCAACTATCTCGGCCATGCTCTCACCGTCTGTAAGCCTTTCGGATATTATTAAAGCACTCTTTCCAATGGGTTCGATGACAGGAGCGCCTAAAATACGCTCAATGGAAATAATTGAACAGTATGAATGCAGCAGGCGCGGCCTCTATTCAGGATCTGTAGGATATATAACCCCGGAAAAAAATTTCGATTTTAATGTGGTTATAAGGGGGATCCAGTATAATCGCAAAAGATCGGCGCTTTCATTCATGGTTGGTGGAGCGGTTACCGGCTTGTCTGATCCTCAGAAGGAATTCAATGAGTGTATTTTAAAGGCAGGAGCCATCATGAAGGTGCTGGGTCTTGAGAGTCAGTGAACTGGTATCGGCTGCATGGTTATTCAATATTATTGCCGCATCTGACTTATTGGAATATGGACTCGTCAAGGTTCATTTAACGACAGATAAATCAGTCATCATCACCGGCAATGACCCTTTCAATGCGTGATTCAATATTCGCCAGTGCATCGGTAATATGTTTTTCGGGTGGCACTATACTGTAGCCTTTCCAGAAATCATGATCATATGCGTGATCTCCATCCATAAAAACCCGGTCGGTTCTCAAAGTCTCCCTCCTTTTGAATCTTTCAACATTCTCAGTATCTATCCTGCTGTTTGCCATTTCAACAAAAACATGGTAGTTACTGCTGAATAGGCTGAGCCTTCTTCTGTACCGCAAATGAAGATCTGCCCTGACATGGTTCAGGTGATACCTTCCGTCATAATACCTGTAACTGACAGTATAGGCGGCCTTGTCGATCGATGCCCTGAAACTCCTGTTTTTTCTGGTAATAAACCTGTTATGAGCCTTGTCAATATGATCAGGGTTGATTTCAAAATTAGCGCCGAGAAATGCAAGGCTTTCCATGTCAATATACAATATCCCCTTGAACAAAGGTTCGGTAATATGCTCTTTCTGCTCAAAAGCAACAGCATAGGCCATGTTACCGTCATAAGAGACAATGTCAGCTCTTGTATAATCATATTCATGCAGGAAGTCGGGATCAAGGAAATCGGGGATGTTTTTTATAAAATCCAGCTCAAGCGAACTTCTTATACCTGCCCTGATCTTTAAAATAAGAGTATCTGTTCGGTCGATATTACTAATTGTACGGGACTGCAGCAGCCTCACCTGATCCGGTTCATATATCCTGTTATGCGAAACCTTGTAAACCTGGAAAAAAGCTTCTGAATAGTTGATAAACCGGTTGCCCCTCATAACCCCCTCGCGGTAAAAATTGAGCATATAGACAGGGTCATTGCTGTAATTATCATCAATCTTCGATATTGCCGACCTCAATGTAATCATTGGGTCAAAATATCTTATCATAACTTCAGGAATTGAAACATACTCGGTTTCCATCAGTATATCCACCCTGTTTGCGCTGAAAATATTCACAGGAAGCGTCTGACTTTTATATCCTAAATGGGATACAGAGATATAACCGTCAGTATACTCTGCCGGGACCCGCAGGCTGAAAAACCCATCTGAGTTTGATATAATACCAACCGACTTCCCCCTGACCCCAACCGTAGCATAGGATAAGGGCTCTCTCGTGCTTTCGTCAATGACCCTTCCCCTTACAATTATCACACCAGGATCATCGATCTCTGCTTCATCCTTTCTTGTTAAAAGCTCTTTATCAGTTTCCTGCCGGTAAATTAAAATGTGATTCTCAATAATCCTGTATGCAAGATACGGATCATCAAGAACCTCTTCAAGCCAGGATGAAAGAGGCCTGTTCCCGGCCCTTATCCTTACCCTGCGGTCGGAGTCGACTATTTCGGTATCATAAGCAAAGAAATAACCGGTTTGGCCGCTTATCTGGTTCAGGATTGAATAGACATTGGCATTCTGTCTGGGTAACGATACAATAAAATCAAAAACATCGGAGCTGTCGTTTTTACAGATATCATCATCAACTCCGTCCCTTGCCAGGGGAAGCCCCTGTCCCGGGCCCTTCTGTCCCCCTGCATGCAATGCCGGCCCGGACACAGAAAGGATCAGTGCTGTAATGGCCAGCAACCGGCACAGGCCGGCCATGCTGCGACATCCGGAACTTATAAGCTCATAAACCCGGAACGGGTCTGCAACGAACTTCTTTTTAACGCCTGTATTTTCAAATATATGGCCACGCATGCAACTTACCTTGCTTTAGTCATTCCCGTGAGCGCCAAAATATAGAGGAGATGGTTCGTCACATCTCTCTCCCAAACCCACCTGCCTTCAATTCATATAAGTCAGTTTTTCTTTCTGAAGAGAATCCCCGGACCTTCAGTTATTTCGTAATCAAGAGCCAGTCCAAATGCAATTATCTCTGCGATAGTTGCAATATCATTTTCAAAAAACGTTACCGTCAGCCTTCTCTCCCGTATTTCATCACTTTCAAATAATATCTGCATGTTATAATTCCTGTCAAGGACCGCTGCTATATTTGATAGCTTCTCATCCCTGAACTGCATCCTGTTCATTCTCCATGAAAGATACGTCCGGTCAATAACCGGCGATTTTTCCATTTTTCCTGCCTTTCCTGTGAGCATTTCCCATTCTCCGACAATTTCATAATATCCCGGAAGATCGTTCATGCTCACTTTTACCGAACCCTCCTCAACAATCAACTCAAACACGTTTCCGTCTGACTTCAGGTTGAATGCCGTTCCAGTTACTTCAACCAGTGCATTCCCTGCTTCGATATAGAAAGGCTGGCCGCTCTTCTGAGCTATATCAAAAAAAGCCTCCCCCTCAAGAGCCACCTTACGATGGTCTTTGGGGAAAACAGCCGGGTAACTAAGCACCGAGTTGCCGGCCATATAGACCACACTACCGTCACCAAAAGTCTGCACCAATGTGTGGTTGCCTGTTCCCGTTTGCAGAGTGAGCAATTCCGGAGAACCAGGGTCAGAAAAAAACAGGTATCCGAGCCCCCCGATTGCAATCAATGCCAGTAATGCCGCGGCTACCGAAGCCATCCGGGAAACCGGCATAATCCTCCTCACGGCATTCTGGTCGGGAACAAGCCCATCTTCCTCCAGCCGGCCGCGTACCCTGTTCCATGCCCTTTCAACATCAACCTCCCTGTATGTTTTAATCGATCCCATAATTATAATGGTATTATAATATTATTTATTGTATTTGCATTTCTATTCCTTACATGCTAACCGAATCATAGTATTTACCGAGTTTCTCCCTGAGAACTTTCAGGGCTTTCCCAATGTTGGCCTCGACCGTCTTGACCGATACCGACAATTCACTGGCAATCTCCTCGTACTTCAGTCCACCGAATCTGCTCATCCTGAATATTGTGCTGCACCTTTCAGGCATCTCGTCCAGGACATCCTCTATAAGCTCATTAAGTTCCGACAACTCTATATGGTTCTGATCAAATTCCGGGCTGTCCTTTGCACCATCAATAACCTTTGCCGCATACCGCCTCCTCACCGCCAGAGATTCAAGATACTTCAATGTATTATTTCTTATCGAACGGTAGAAATATGACTTAACAGAATATTTTATGTCTATTTCCTTCCTGTTCTTCCAGTAGTTGTAAAAAAAATCCTGCACTATCTCCTCAGCAGCATCAAAGTCACCGGTAAACCCACAGGAGTACCTTACAAGAAGCGGGTAATACTCCCTGAAAAGCATCTCAAACGCAGCAATGTCGTCATTCCTGGTCTTTCGCTGACTATCTATCCATTTTAACGCCATGCACCAGATCCTCCTGCTGTAAAGATACTAACTATTGATCTCAACTACCAGTCAAGTTGCCTGTTCAGTCTTCTTATCGCAGCCTCTACCGATCTATCAGGCTCAATATAATTATAATCATCCCAGAAATCTTCATCAAAATATACGGGTACCAGGTCAGACAGCACAGCCGTTGGCCTGATAGCCTCATCCACAGCGAACCTTGCAGCGCTTTCCGGACTTCGTCCGGTTATTGCCATCTCAGACACAATAGTATAGCTGGTCCTGAATAATCTTCTCCTCCAGTCCGCCAAAAACTCAAGTTCATACCTCAGATAGTTTACATGATACTCACCATCCATTTCAATATATTTCACAAGATACCTGGTATTTACCGGCGTGAACCTCAGTCTTGCAGGTTTCCTGAAAATAAAGTTTCGCACCGCCCTTTCACTGTTGCTCAGATCCAGGCTGAACTCAGCCATTGTTATGGCATGCCTGTCGACCGAGATATAAAGTTTACCGTAATACAACGGGTATCCTTTATCAACTCCCGGAGAAAAGCCGATCACGTAATTGGTCTCATCATCAATCTTAATGATATCTGTAAGCTCAAACCTGTAAAAATTTATTGTTTCGGGAGAAATCATCAATTCCGGGTTTTTGACAATATCAAGAAGCATGGATACATGCGGCCCTCCTCTGAGCTTTACCAGGAGGGTATCAGCTCTTTTAACATTACCACTTTTCCGCCCCTTTACGATTCTGAACATATCTCTTTCGTTGCCCTGGTTATAGGGTGACTTGTAAATATCCACAACCGCTTCGGTAATCGACACATAATCGCGTCTCTGCCGGATGGTTTCGCGGTAAAAACCGGTTAGTTTCCATGGGATACCGGGATAATTATCCTCTACCGCATCCAGTGCCCTTGCAACCAATGATCTGGCATCGGTCGGTTTTATAACTACCTCCTGGATGGGTACAGGGTGGGGATGAACCACGAACTCCCGGTACCCGGATGCCTGATCGATTAAAAACCCGCCTTTTATGTACCCGATATGAGATATTGATATCTCTGGCACAGGATCATTATCAGGAATTTTGAGCCTGAACTCCCCGTCAATATTCGAAACCGTACCTGTATGGCTTCCAGTAACCCAAACCGAGGCAAAAGGAATGGCTCTGCCTGTAACAGCATCCTTAACAATTCCCCTGACCTCCCTGTATCCGGCTGCCTCGAACGCTGCGATCCCGGCTTCTGCCTGAACGAGCAGCATAATAATAAAAAACAATCTCACCATAACCTGTATTAACTCCCTTGAGCAACGCCGGCAATCATTAAATGCCGTAAATTCATCCGTGCAATTATAAGACCGTCAGATACAGGTCATACCCTATCCCAATGGTTTGGTTTAGTGAAGCAGCGCAGATCCTCAGGACATTAATTACGATGTTTCCGGATATTTCAGGGGCTCTCAATAACCACGCAGGGGAGTTGCCGGAGGTAGCTTTCATCGACTGCGGCACCAAGGCCAGGTAGTTCGGGGACTTTCACCAATCCCCCCTCGCCGTATCTGATGCCGTCTGTTACAGGGTCCTGTTCCATCATAAGAGGCGAATCAAAATCGCTGAATACAATATCTTCGTTTGAAAGAGAAAAATGTGCTGATGCTGTAAATGCAAGGCGGGTTTCGATAAACCCGCCAACCATCATGCGTATATCTGCTGCCGAAGCCAGTTCGGCGATCTTCATGGCCTTATACAATCCTGAAGATTTACCCAGCTTGATATTGATATAATCGCACGCTCCAAGGTTTATTAGCCTTTCGGCATCATGATGGTCGAGGCATGATTCATCGGCCATAAGTGGAATTGAACTTGCCTTCCTGAGTTCGGGAAGTGACAGGAAGTCCCACCTTGGGATAGGCTCCTCGCAATACTGAATATTCATACCTGCCAGGTCATTAAGAACTTCTTTAGCTGTATCCTTATCCCAGCCCTGGTTGGCGTCAAGCCGCAAAGGAATTTCATTTCCAACAGCTTCCCTTATTTTTGTAATCCTTTCTACATCATTCTCCCTGTTTTCACCCAGTTTAACCTTTATGAAAGGAAACCCCCTGTTCTTTATATCCAGAGCCTCTTCAACCATTGCTGAGACACCGGCAAGTGAAACAGTATAGTCGGTTAGCAGTACCCTGTCATTTTTACCGCCAAGGTAGGCATACAGGGGAACACCCTTATCCCGGGAGGCAATATCGTACAACGCTATATCAAAGGCACTTTTTATACTTGTATTTCCGAAAATAACAGAATCCATAACGGCTGAACATTTCGCCGCATCCCTCGGGTCGACACCCATCAGGCCATTTGCAAGGTACATGGCCACGTCGGTACATGTGCCGGTGCTTTCGCCGTTTATGGTGAGTGACGGACTGCATTCACCGTATCCGGTAATACCCGTATCAGTATGAATGCGCAGGTAGATGTTGTCGGCATGCGTGATGGCACCCAGTGAAATAATAAAAGGTTTTTTCAGCCTGATGCTTGCCTTATACACTTCAACTTTCTCAATTCTCATATGAGCCGTATTATTGTAATACCTATGCAAAACAGGCATTACCGGTTATTATTGTCATATAGCTCTGCCGGAACCGCGACCACCCTTACCTTATTTTCTATCCTGGCGTCGGCTTTCTCCGGTACCGGTTCTTTTATCACCACATGGTTCATCCGGGCTGATCAGGGGAAGGGTGAAACGAAAATCCGATCCCACCCCTTCAGCCGACCTGAACCAGATGGTACCACCGAGCAGAGTTACAAAAGCCTTACAAATAGGCAATCCCAGTCCGGCACCTTCAACATGGCGGCTATTGGCCATTTCGGCCCTCACAAACCTGTCAAAAATGATCCCCTGATACTTTGGCGCGATACCGTCGCCTGTATCTTTCACATAAAACTCAAGAAACCCGTTTTTAACACAATACCCGAAATTAATGGTACCGGCGGTTGTAAACTTTACTGCATTCTTAAGGAGGTTGGTCATAATCTGGACAAACTTGCGGGTATCGGTAAAAATTATGCTCTCTCCCCGTTCAAGCTCGTAATCCCTTTTAAGATCAACTCCTTTTGCCGAAGCCTCATCCCTGAAAAACTCCCAAAGTGCATCAAGTTCGTCGTTAACCACTGTTTTCCGTCTTTCAACCTCAGTAAGGCCCGCTTCTATTTTTGATATATCTATCAGGTCATTAATAATGTTAAGCATCCTTTTACCGCTTTCGCGGATGATATCAAGATAATGCCGCCTCTTTTCATCATTCAGCTCCGGTTTTTCAAGCAGTCCGGCAAAACCCAGTATGCCGTTCATCGGTGTACGGATCTCATGGCTCATGTTGGCAAGGAAGGCCGTCTTGAGCCTGTCACTTTCCTCTGCCCTATCCCTCGCCACAAGCAGTTCCTTCTCAGCGTTACGCCTTTTGGCAATCTCCTTTACAAGCTCCCTGTTCCTTCTCATCAGTTGTGCCGTACGTGAAGAAACCGTACTCTCAAGCTCCCTGTTGGCCGAGGCAATCTTATCTCTCTGTTCAAGCAGCAGGCAATTCTGCCGGAAGTTGTCTCTTTCAAGCTGTTCGGTGTTATATAGTGCAAAAAGCCCGATAACGCTGGCCGCATAGAAGAATGCGTTGGAAAGGAACATGTATTCACTGTATACCGATTCGTAAAAGTCTGCGAATGAAGTTATTGAATAGGCAAGGAGCACAATGGCCCCGGCAACCAGTGCCGGGAGGAACCTGAGTTTTATGAAAGAATACCCGGCCATGAAAACAAGGAACAAACCGCCGTAATAGAGCATATTCCAGGGATTCTTCAAAAGCATCCAGATAATGACAAATCCCACGACTATAAAACTGGCAGCCAGCAGCTCCTGCCAGATATGCCTGAATACAGGGGTTAGCGAAATAATAAGGATTACAGTTAGAAATGGTAACGCGATGGCATACCTCGCAAACAGGAACTCTTCCAGGTACTGTTCAACCACCAGAAAGTCAAATATCCCGAATGCCGCTACCAGCAACAGAACAGTTACTAACGCAACCCTAACGAATTTTTGTGACTTCTGAAAATAATTTTGCCTGAACTTTTTCTCCTGTGGTGCTGACAAGAAATTCAGGGTCAGAGGATGTATATTATATAACCCTTCGCTGTCAGCAGGCTCAGTTATCTTTTCTGAAACACCCATGCTTCTGGTAATTTGGATCCGGCAATCCTTTTCCCGGAGAGGTTCAAAAAAAAACAAAATTTAGGAATTTTCATAAAATATTTAGCCTGTTATATGAAAACCATTAAAAATACTATAGTTTTATACCAAACACCAAACAAAGCCCACTATCTGCTGTCTTAAAAAAACCATGATATGGAAACAACCGTATTGGTCCTGAAATATGTTGGAGCAGGCCTGGTTGCTGCGATTATTCTTGGAAGTGCAGCCCTGCTGGTCTGGTACAATAAGAATTACAGTCCTCCTGCACCTCTTCCGGACTCTGCAGATCTCCGGACCGAAACTGGTGAAACTGCCGTACCAATGCAAAAAACACCAGTACTGGTACCTGTGCCCAAAACACTTGAAGTTGTCCCAGGCACTTTCAAACTTCCCGCTTCTGTAATCTTCAGTTCAGATCCCGCAAAGAGAGAGATGCTGGAAGAATTAATAACCAGACAGTTAAAAATTCAAATTACCCGGGGAGGGCAACCCTGGTTAAAATTTATCGAAGAAACCGGGTTGCCG
>SLRB01000373.1 GCA_007131165.1 Bacteroidales bacterium
AATTCGCTTACCGTGGGGGCGGTAAACAAGATCTCCGGCGGTTATTCCTCACCACCGGATATATCAATGAGCCATTTCAGCAGTTGGGGTCCTACAAATGATGGCCGCATAAAACCTGATATTGTTGGTGCCGGAGTGCATCTTTTCTCAACCGGATCGGGCGGGTCCTATGCAACAGTTTCGGGCACATCGATGGCTGCACCGAATGTCAGTGGGACATTATTATTGCTTCAGCAGCTTTTCAGGGAGCATTATTTGACGAATAGTTATCTCAGGTCAGCGACCCTGCGCGGCCTGCTTATTCATACCGCTTTTGAAGCAGGTGATCCGGGACCTGACTACCGGTTTGGATGGGGCCTGCTGAACGCCGAAGAGGCAGCCAGGGTTATCCTGCACAGGGATGATCCCGGTATAGAGCTGCTGGAGCTTAGCCTTTCTGAAGGAGAGGAGTTTGAGCTGGAGTTCGAGTCAACAGGTAACGGGAACATTGTGGCCACTATCTGCTGGACAGACCCTCCGGGCATACCGACCAAACCGGCAATAGATCCTTCTGACCTGATGCTTGTGAACGATCTGGACATGAGAATTTATTCTGAAGATGGCCGGGAGGTATTCTACCCGTGGCGCCTCTCCCCCGAATCCCCTTCTGAGCGCGCAACCAGAGGAGATAATTTTCGCGACAATGTTGAAAAGATCACTATTGAAAACCCTGAACCCGGAAGGTATAAACTGAAGGTAACCCATAAAGGGTCATTGACAGGGTTAAAGCAGGATTTTTCTTTGATCCTGCAAGCCGGCGACATAGCAGACAGGCGCACTTTTTACTGGATCGGATCTGACGGGTCATGGCAGGATGGCTACAACTGGTCCCTTGTTAGCGGAGGCGAACCTGCCGGTATTGTTCCGGGCAGGGATGATCATGTAGTCTTTGACGACAGCTCATTTAATTCCGGGCATGCGCAGGGCCACGTTGTGCAGCTTGATGATGATGCAGAGTGCTTCTCATTTAGCTGGTTAACTGATAAAATGGCAGAGTTAAGATCAGGTTCAAACAGTATCAGCATTTACGGATCAATGATAACTACTGAAACCAGCCACTTAACGGCTGATTCGCTCGAGGTTTTCTTTACCGGAACTTTACCGGGCAATACAATCTCCCCGTTTGGGAATACTTTCAGAAAATCAGCATTTATATTTCAGGGTAGCGGTAGATGGACCATAAGGAACGGTCTGCATGTAAATTCAATTGAGGTTCATGATGGAGCTCTGGTAGCTGCAGATATTGACATCATTGCACGGGAATTTATTGTTCAAGGCGGGAAAGAGGTCGATATTGACCTCAGCAACGCCAGGATCGACAGCCTCTCAACCCTCAGACTGCCGGAAGGGGGCCTGAAAGTGGACTTATCAGGGTCTGAATTAAGGTTTTCATGCGATGAACAGGAATCCGGAGAGAGTGTTCTGGCAGCCGGAAATTATTCTTTCTGGAATTTATATAACAACGGAAATACCCTTACTGTAAGCGGCAGTAATTCCTATAATCTGATATCAACTGACGGACCATTGCACCTGGAAAACGACAACAGGATATCCGACATGGTGATATACCCGGGGGGAGGACTTTTTCTGGGGTCAGGTTCCCGCCAGTCTATATCCGGTTCATTGAGGATTATGAACAGTGACGGGTCCGTTGTTCCCATTGTTTCCAATGGAGGGGATAACGCAATAATAGAAGTATTGAGGCACTCCAGGTTATGTTTTAATTATCTGGAAGTTTCCGGTGTCACTGCATCAGGACATGCGGTATTTAATGCCGGCCCCGAAAGCAGCCTGGATAATTCTTCCAGTGGGTGGCTTACAGAACTTTGCGAAAATGTATTGTTCGCTGATTTTGACTACAGGTTTGCCTGTGTTGATGCATATACCCGCTTCAGAGATCTCAGTTCAGGAAAGATAGAAGACAGGTTATGGGAATTTAATATCAGCGACAGTAAATTGAAATCGCAAATGCAGGAGAGCTATGTAACATTCCCCGATACAGGCTTTTATGATGTCAGCCTGACAGTCTGGGACGCTGAAAATGTGCAAAAACATACCAGAAGAATCCATGTCAGGAGCAATACCCTTACACCACCCGGGATAACAGTAACCAACAACAAGTATACAACGGAAGTATCATCACCTTATTACCAGTGGTTTCGCGACGGAATCCTGATACCTGATGAAAACGGCCGTACCTTCATTAATGAAGATGAAATTGAGGGCGTTTACCAGGTTCTTGTTTTTGATGCGACCTGCAGTGTTTTCTCTGAGCCGATAGTGGTGACAGGTTCACCGGAAATACACGGGATAATAACCAGGGATCTGGTTATATATCCTAATCCTGCCGGGGATTATATAATTGTAAGGGGCCGTTTTCCTGAAAGTTCAGATCTGTTTTTTGAAGTATTTGATATCCGGGGGAAAGCAGTATATCAGGGGACCATACCCGGCGGAATTGCCAGCGAAAAGGTTATTGACACAGCAAACCTCCCCTCCGGCATCTATTTTATAAGGATTGCCACCGCTTCTGAAATATATACCGGGAAGGTTATGATAAGCAGATAGTTTTCTGTTGCATGGTGGTGTTAACACTACCTGAGTGAATTTCAAATTATTAGCCTAATAATTGAAGATTTTTTTGTTTTTTAAGACCAGAAAAAAAAAATGTTTATATTTGCGGTATGATAATTACTTATTCCTGTTGAAATTACTGAACAATAATTAGGTTCCTTTTACTAATTTTGGTTATTTCAACAGGGTGACCTGATTAATTGTTTGTTAACCTACTAAAACTATTCTAAATGAAAAAATTGATGATGTTTTTGTCACTTTTTGTGTTTTGCGGGATCCTTACCCTGCATTCGCAAACTGTGCAGATCA
The DNA here is from genome assembly GCA_007131165.1 of Bacteroidales bacterium. GTDB lineage: Bacteria > Bacteroidota > Bacteroidia > Bacteroidales > PUMT01 > PXAP01. Next base: position 2,923 of record SLRB01000373.1, read on the forward strand.
CCGGTACTGTGACCAGTGCCGTGGATGGTTCTACTGTTCCGGGTGTTGCAATTGTTGTGAGGGGAACTACCATCGGGACGGTAACCGACT
>SLRB01000090.1 GCA_007131165.1 Bacteroidales bacterium
CCTTCCGATGTGTTTTGCCTGGATTCCCTTCTGCTGGCCCAGAAGCCGGTCAGCAGAATTACCAGGTAAAAAAATACAGTTGTAAATATTCCCAGTGTTGTAGTTTCGATAACTTTCTCCTTTTTTAAATAACGTTAGGTGCCGTCTTCCGGTTTTAATTTCTTACGGATTAGTATACACCGTTGAATTATAAGGGCCGGATACCGGCCTTTGTCCCCGGAAATGCGGGTACAATTAATTACTTCCCGAACCAGTTGAGCGGTTTGGTATCATAGTTCTGGTAGATATGCTTTATCTCCATATACTCTTCCAGTCCCGTTTTTCCGAGCTCGCGGCCTATGCCGGACTGCTTGTAGCCGCCCCATGGTGCCTGTGTAAAATACACGTTGAAGTCATTAATCCATACCGTGCCGAATTTCAATGCCTTCGACACCCTGCCGATCCTGTCCGGATCACGGGTCCAGAACCCGGCAGAGAGACCGTAGACAGTGTCATTGGCCCTTCTTACCGCCTCATCCTCTGTTTCAAATTTCTCTATTGTTATGACAGGACCGAATATCTCCTCCTGAACGATCTTCATATCATTTGTACATCCTGTGAACAGGGTGGGCATAAAATAGAATCCCTTTTGCAGCTCAGGATATTTTGCAGGATCGGGCCTTGCGCCGCCAATTTCAAGCCTGGCCCCTTCCTGCTGTCCAATTCCTACATACTTCTCAACCTTTTCAAGGTGATCTCGGGATATGAGCGGCCCCATTTGAGTATCTTTGTCGAAACCGTAACCTACTTTGATCCTGCCGATCCTGTCGACCAAAAACTTTACCAGTCGGTCATGCAGCGATGAATGGACCATCACGCGTGCGCCCGCCGAACAGATCTGTCCGGCATGAAAAAATACCCCGTTGAGCACATAATCGGCTGCCGTGTCAAAATCGGCATCCTCAAATATGATATTTGGATTCTTCCCGCCAAGCTCCAGTGCAAGCTTTTTAACATTTCCGCTGGCAGCTTTTATTATTTTCCTGCCGGTCTCTATTCCTCCTGTAAAGGATATCAGGTCCACATCATGGTTTTCTGAGAGTTCTGCACCGGCGGTGTAGCCGGGTCCGGTTACCATGTTGACCACCCCCCGGGGGAAACCTGCTTCCTGGGCAAGTTCCGTTATGCGGATCGTGGTAAGAGGGGTTATTTCCGAAGGCTTCATGATGATAGTGCATCCTGCGGCCAGCGCAGGTGCCATTTTCCATGAAGCCTGCAGCAGGGGATAGTTCCACGGTGAGATTTGTCCGCAAACGCCAACGGGCTCATGAACCACCATGCTTGAAGAATTGGGTACAGGGGAGGCTATGATCTCCCCTGAGTCCTTATCTGCCAGTTCGCCGTAGTACCTGAAAATACCCGCAATATCGTCCATGTCCCAAAGGCTTTCGGTAACCGTCTTTCCGGTATCGAGCGATTCAAGCTCAGCCAGCTCCTGCCGGTGTTTTTCAACCAGGTCTCCCAGCATGCTTACCATCCGCCCTCTTTCAGTGGGTGTTGTGTTTTTCCATTCTCCCTCGTCAAAAGCCTTCCTTGCTGCCGCTATGGCCCTCCGGGCATCTTCGCGGTCGCCAAGAGGTACCTCGGCTATGGCTTCATTTTTCCCGGGATCGACTATCTGAATTGTCTTCCCCGAAAGGGAATCCACCCATTTCCCGTCGATGAACATCTTTTTTTTGATCATGAAAAACTTAATTTTTTCCGGTTTCTTTTTTGTCATGCTTGTAAAACGGAGCATTATCAGGCTTCAGGGGAGTGTTCCCGAGGATGACGTCGGCAGCCTTCTCGGCTATCATCATAACCGGAGCGTAGATGTTGCCGTTGGTGATGTCGGGCATGACCGAGGCATCGACAATGCGCAGGTTGTCAACGCCATGCACCTTGAGGTCGGTATCGACCACCGCCATGTTATCATAACCCATCTTGCAGGTACAGCTCGGGTGGTAAGCACTTTCACCCTCTTTGGCAACGAAATCGAGTATCTGCTCATCAGTTTCCGCCTCCTTGCCCGGCGCAAGCTCTTCGCCCCTGAGCTCGTCGAATGAAGGCTGGTTTATCAGGTTCCTGGCACATCTGATAGCCTCGACCCATTCGTTTCGTTCTTTTTCGGTAGAAAGGTAGTTGAACAGTATTGCCGGGTACTTGAGCGGGTCGGCCGATTTTATCTTTACATGTCCGCGCACATCGCTCTTCATCGGTCCAACGTGCAGCTGGAAGCCATGCCCGGCCGCCGGGGCCGAGCCGTCATACCTGATGGCTATCGGCAGGAAGTGGAACTGCAGGTTGGGGTATTCTACCTTATCATTGCTGCGTATGAACCCTCCGGCCTCAAAATGGTTGCTTGCCGCTACTCCCTTTTTGTGGAACAGCCACTGGTAGCCTATTTTCGGCTGGTTGAAGAATTTAAGCGAAGGGTAGAGGCTGACCGGTTTTTTGGCGGCCCATTGCACATATAGCTCGAGGTGGTCTGCCAGGTTCTCGCCCACTCCTGGCAGGTCGTTCACCATATCAATCCCAAGTCTGGAAAGCTCTTCACCGTTGCCAATGCCGGAAAGCTGCATCAGCTGCGGAGAGTTGATCGAACCACCGCAGCTTATTATCTCTCCGCCGTAAACCCTCTTTTTACTGCTACCCTGTTTATATTCGACGCCGATGGCCTTTTTACCGTCAAACAATATCCTCGTGGCCGTGGCCCTGAGCACCACCTCCAGGTTACCGCGGTCGAGTACCGGGTGAACATATGCCCTGGCTGCATTCCATCTGCGGCTGCGGTAAATCGTTGCGTCGAATTTTCCAAAGCCTTCCTGGCGGTAGCCGTTAACGTCTGTTGTCAAAGGGTAGCCTGCCTCCTGGACCGATTTGAAGAATGCATCGAACAGGGGATTGTCACATTTGGGTGTGGTAAGATACATTGGTCCGCCGGTACCCTGGTACTCATCCGATCCCATCAGTCTGTATTCATGGCGCTTAAAGTAGGGCAGGCAATTCGCATAGCTCCAGTTCTCAAGCCCCTTGTTTTTTGCCCAGTCCTCATAATCCATTGCGTTACCGCGGATGTATATCATTCCGTTGAGGGAACTTGACCCCCCCAGAACCTTACCCCGCGGCTGGTAGATACGCCTGTTGTTCATGTATGGTTCCGGCTCGGACTCATAGTACCAGTTATAAAATTTCCCGGCCAGGGGATAGGTGAGGGCGGCCGGCATATGGATACGGAAATCCAGCCGGTGGTCATTCCTTCCTGCTTCAAGGACAAGCACCTCATTACCGGGATCTGCACTTAAACGGTTGGCGAGGACGCTCCCTGCAGAGCCTCCTCCGATAATTACATAATCGTATTTCTTTTGTGTCATAAAAATTATATATAAATAAATTAATGGCCTTTTAATGGCCGTATCGGTCCAAATTTCTTATTTCTGGGATTAAAATGCTGAGGCAGAGTTTACAGCAGAGAATCGAGCTTCTAAATATGGCGGAAAAGTATAAAAAAAAAGAGGTGACGCAAAGGTTTTGTAGAGGAATTGTCTGACCGGAAAGAATTGGATAGTTTGTTGAACCGCTGTAAGTGTTTAATAAACACCTGCGTTGGGTTGTGATTATTGCATAGTGAAATTTTTATAATCTTATAAAACGTGGGAATAATTTTTTTGTTGTAGATAATTGCTATAGTTTTGCACGCATTAAATAATGTTTTATAACATTTTTTTGGTCCTTGTCATAGGGTGGGATTATGCCAATATTCAATATCACCGGTAACTCGCCGGAGATTTAAACCCTGTAAATAAATGTGCCGTTGCACATTTCCCTGTGTCTCTCAGTCAGACGATATTATTATGTTGGAGGCAGTACATATTATTATTAATTAGAGAGCATAACAGCAGAAAGAGGATTATTGAAAATTTGATTACGTCAACATGACGGTAAGGGATATCTGTTTGATAGATCCACCGGATGTTTAATGTATTATAAATATAAATCTTTAAACCTATTTTTTTTATGAGAAAAACAACCATCAACTTACTTATTGCGTTTGTGTTGTTTGGCTTTACTCTGAGCAATGCACAGGAGATCGAAATTACCGGAACGGTAACCCAGGCTTCCGACGGACAGACTCTTCCGGGAGTTACTGTTTTATTGAGGGGCACGGACATAGGGACGGTTACCGATATCGACGGCCAATATTCCCTGAGCCTTCCTGATGATTCGGGAATTCTGGTTTTCAGCTTCGTGGGCATGGAAACACTTGAAGAACCGGTTGAAGGCCGTACAATTATCGATGTTGAATTGAACCGTGAACTTGAAGCGCTTGAGGAGGTTATTGTAGTTGGCTTTGGTACCCAGCAAAGGGTAAATCTTTCCGGAGCAGTTGACCAGATTGATACCAGGGAGCTGGAAAGCCGGCCCATCTCAAGCGTTTCACAGGGATTGCAGGGAATTATTCCTAACCTGAATATTGACTACCTGGAAGGTTCGCCCGGAACCGACCCAAGGATAAATATCCGGGGATTTACTTCTATAAACGAAGGCGACCCCCTGATTCTTATAGATAATGTCCCGTCAACTGCCGGAGAGCTTTCCAGGCTGGATCCTCAGGATGTTGCGAGCATATCTGTACTTAAAGATGCTGCCTCTGCTGCGATTTACGGGGCCCGGGCTGCTTTCGGGGTGATACTGATCGAGACAAAGCAGGGCACCAGGGAAGGAATCAATGTGAATTTATCTTCGCGTGCTTCATGGGACACCCCCACAGTCCTTCCCAACAAGACAAGCGATCCATACATCTACATGCGGCTTCAGGATATTTCCTCCAGTAATACGCCGTGGGACTATATCAATTACAGCGATGATATGTATGAATGGGCCAGGCAGCGTTCCGACGATCCCGATTCAGCGCCTGCCGTAAGGGATGACCCTGAAAATCCAGGCACCTGGCAGTATATGGGGAACGAGGACTGGATATCTTATTTCCTGTCCGATTACGGTATGTCGACAAACTATTCCCTTTCACTTGACGGCATGACGGAGAGGACCAACTACTATCTGTCCGGTTCTTTTGACCGTCAGGACGGGGCACTGCAGATTGCCGACGACAGGTTCGACCGATGGAGTATCCGCAGCAGGGTTAATTACCAGGCATTTGACTGGCTGAGCATAGGTAACAACACCCTTATATCGATGACCGACAGGGTGATGCCCTCAAGATGGGATTGGGGGACATGGGCAATGTGGGATTTCTATAATCATGCGCCTATGGCGATGGACAAAAATCCTGACGGCACATGGGCCGATACCTCTGTAGGGCAACAGGCTGCACAGCTGACCGATGGCGGCGACCTGACTGATGCAAGGGAGTCGTTCCGTACCACATTTAACCTTGTCTCTCCGGTTATCGAGAACAGGCTTACGCTGAATGCCGACTATACAGTGAGACGGGAGCTAAGGAATTACAATTATGACTACCGCAGGTATTCGATCGGACATGGTCCGGAGGATATCAGGGAACACGGTTCTACCCTGGTTTACCGCAACCGCACCACATACGATTACCAGGTTGCCAATATCTACGGGAGTCTGAACCTGCCATTCGGCGATCATTTGGTAACCTCGGTTCTGGGGTTCAACCAGGAATACAATCAGGAATATGCAGTTATCACTAACGTACCGAATGTAGTATCTTCGGAGCTGCCCTCACTTTCCCTGGCAACGGGCGACCCAAACGTAAGCGACTGGTACAGGGACTGGGCAGTAAGGGGTGCCTTCTTCAGGTTCACCTACTTGTATGATGACCGATATATCGTTGAATTCAACGGCAGGTATGACGGATCATCCAGATTCCCGAGGGAAGACCGGTTTGGATTCTTCCCCTCTGCCTCAGTTGCCTGGAGGATTGATCAGGAAGCATTTATGGACGGCATCAATTGGCTTGATATGTTCAAGTTGAGGGGATCATACGGTGCCCTTGGCAACCAGAGTGTTTCCGCTTACGGGTACATGCCTTCGATGAGTGCAGGAAGGTCAGGGTATATTGTGGGTGATTCCAGGCCCCTGGCTATATCTTCCCCCGGACTTGTTTCTCCCGCCTATACCTGGGAACAGGTGAACACTCGTAACTTCGGGGTTGACATCGACCTTTTCGAGAGGAGGTTCTCTGCTGTTTTTGACATTTATACCCGCGAGACCCTGGGTATGCTGACGCTCGGACGTGAGTTGCCAGGCGTTCTGGGTGCTTCCGAGCCACAGGAAAATGCGGCCGATCTTGAAACCAAAGGATGGGAACTCAGCCTGAATTACCGTGAAGGATTTAATTTCCTGGGAAGCAGGATGAATTTTGGGACCAGGTTTATCCTTTCCGACAGCAGGGCATGGATAACCGGCTTTGACAACCCTGAAAAATTCTTTGACCAATATTACGAAGGAATGGAGCTTGGCGAGATATGGGGAATGGAGTTTGACGGATTCTTCCAGAGCCAGGAAGAGATAGATCAGCTTGACCAGACCCAGATCATCCCGTGGGGAGCTCTTACGATCGTTCCCGGTTGGCCGAAGTTTGTCGATCAGGACGGAAACGGGGTGATTGAGCAGGGTTACACGGTAGATGATCCGAAGGATATGAAAGTTATTGGTAACTCACAGCCAAGGTACAGGTACGGGTTTAATTTTGACGCGGACTGGAACAATTTTGACCTGAGGATCTTTTTTCAGGGTATTGGAAAAAGGGATTACTATCCGGAGCACTATCTTTATTGGGGATTTTTCCAGCAGCCTTACGACGGTGGTTTTGAGCACCTTTTTGATTTCTACAGGGCTTCAGATGACCATGATGCGCTTATGGCAATGCATTCGCAGTCATATATAGATGCCGGACTTGCGCATGCAAATCCGGATGCACAATATCCAGTACTGCAGGCCTGGCTTGCCGATAACAGGGAGGTCGGTTTGGGCAGTATTCCCAATACAGGTTATATGCTCAATGCAGCCTATCTGAGACTAAAGAACCTGACGGTAGGATATACCCTGCCCCAATCCCTGACCACAAGGGCTAACATAGAAAGGCTGAGGATCTATTTCAGCGGCGAGAACCTTGCTGAGTGGTCTGAGCTGTCCGATTATTTTGACCCCGAATCAGTAACCGACGATGGTACCGGATACCGCTATCCTTTCCAGAGGAGATATTCTGTCGGGATCAACGTCAGTTTCTAAGCTATGAATGTATGGATCATAAAAAATCAAATAATTTTTTCATGCCTAACATATTGATTATGAAAAAAACAAAAATATTAACCCTCTCACTTATTCTTCTTTTTACCGCATTGTTGCCCTCGTGTAACGATGATTTTATGGACAGGTTCCCGAAAACGGAAATAGGAAGGGAAAACTTTTTCAACACCCGCGACGATCTTCAGATGTATCTGAACAGCCTTATCAACTGGACAAATTTCGGATGGTCATCAGGTATTTTTATCGAAGCGTCCGATGATGCTTACACAACAGGAACAGCCGAATTCAGGACTATCATGACACAATCTACTTCATCTGCTACAATCACGGCCGGCTGGAACTGGGGCAGACTCAGGGATATAAACTTTTTCCTGGAGAATTTTGAGAATGCCGATATTCCACAGGCCGACCTTAACCATTATGAAGGAGTGGCAAGGTTTCACCGTGCACGTTTCTATATGGACAAGGTCAAGCGGTTTGGTGATGTGCCATGGTATGATAAAGTGCTCACCACCAATGATGAGGATCTGTATAAAACCCGGGACCCCAGGGATTATGTCGTACAGAAGATCTTTGAAGACTATGCCTTTGCGGCTGAACATGTAAGGCCGGCATCTGAGGTTGGTGCAGTCGACAGGTGGGTGGTAAAGACCTTTATGACCCGCCATGCCCTTCACGAGGGTACTTTCAGAAAATATCACGATTATCTGGGACTTCCATACCAGGAGTTTTTGGAGATCGCAAGGGATCAGGCCTGGGATATAATGGAAAACGGCGCATTTGATATTTATTCAACCGGAGACCCTTTGAGTGATTATGGTTCATTGTTCGCAAATACTAATCTTGCCGGTAACACTGAAGTTATTCTTGTAAACCCTTCGATCGAAGGTGAAAGGAACAGCGGATGGCCGGCAACCGTCTTTGGCGGATATGAACAATCACCCAGCAAAGACCTTTTGCAGTCTTACCTTATGGCTGACGGCTCATTCTACTCACAGCAACCCGGATGGGAAACAAAATTGTTTGTTGAGGAGTTTGAGGACCGTGATCCGCGAATTTACCAGACCTATGCCTATCCCGGATGGGTACTTGAGAACCCGAGCACTCACGTGGTAGGATCGGCAGGAGAGCCTTATATACAGCAGTTTAACAGGCACTTTACAGGGTATCATGCGATAAAGTATTTTGTGAACGATCCCGATCCAATAGTTCATGCCAGCATTGATATTCCCGTACTGCGGTTTGCCGAGGTCCTGCTGGTTTATGCAGAGGCTAGAGCCGAGCTTGGCGAGCTTACCAGTGATGATCTGGATATGACAATAAACCGGTTAAGGGACAGGGCAGGCATGCCGCACATGACCATGAACCCGCCGGTCGACCCGGTACAGGAGTCCAGGTATCCGGGACTGGCGGCAGCCACCACCCAGTGGGCCGAGCTTCTTGAAATAAGGCGTGAGCGGCGAGTTGAGCTGAACCATGAGAGCCGCAGATTTAATGATCTGATGCGTTACAGGGCAGCCCACCTGCTTGAAAATGAGCCCGAGGGACTTTATTTCCCCTCGCTGGGAACCTACGATCTTACCGGTGATGGCTATGATGATGTTAAGCTGATCCCCCATGACGAAGTGATACCACCTTTCGATGAAAGGGAAGTGAATGGGGTTGGCCGTACGCTGTTCTACTACAGGACAGGTACTCTCGATACCGATGCAACCGTCCTTCTTGAGGATGGCGACCATGGCAATATCCAGGTGGTGGAAACCATGGGCACGTTTGAAGATCCGAAACATTATTACCGTCCCGTGCCCAGAAGAGATACACAAATAAATCCCAACCTTGAACAGATATTCGGGTGGGAGTAGTTAGCTAACTATAATGCGTATGCAAATGAAAAATTTTTTTTCTTATATAATTCTTACTGTTCTTGGCGGTTTGGTTTTTTCCGCCTGCAGTGACACAAAAAGCCTGGAGCCGGATACCCCGGTTTCGGGTGAACCATTCTCTTTTGCATTTATGACCGATCTGCATCTGAATTTCCGTGATAACGGAAGCTTTGAAGGCTTTGAACAGGCAATAGCAAAAGCTGAGGAGCTTGGAGTTGACTTCATCATTACAGGAGGTGACAATGTAGATGCCGATTATGTTGGCGATGATGAACAAACCGCGCGGAAGATGTATGAGCGGTTCATCGAAATTATCGATTCTGCCGGCACCGACGTAAAGGTCACCATCGGCAACCATGACCGTTTCTGGCATAGTGAAGGCAGCAGGGAGATTCATGGTACGGGATTGTTTACCGAATATTTTGGTGACACCTACTTTGATTATGATTATAACGGTGTGCATATTATCCATTTGAACACTTCAGAGATATGTGAGGGAGAATATTGTGTTTCTCCCTCCCAGGAGGAATGGCTGAGAGGTGTTCTTGCTGGAATAGACAATGAAAAGCCCGTTGTCGTTATTGCTCACGTTCCTTTTCTCTCATTTTACTATCCTGTGGTTGAGGGATATTATACCGATACGGATATTTTCAGGAATTTCAGGGAGGTATGGAGCATGTTTGATGACCATAATCTGGAGCTTGTGCTTCAGGGACATATGCATTTGTATGAAGATCTCTATGTATACGACACACAATTTTTGACCGGTGGCGCGCTGTCCGGAAACTGGTGGAACGGTCCCTTTTATAGCACTCCCGAAGGGTTTATTTATGTAGAATGGGATGGCAGTGAATTCAGTTGGGAGTACGTAGATTACGGCTGGGAAGCCTGGTAATAAAAGCCAACTCCTCCAGGGGGATAGTCCGGTTTCAGTGAATTTTTTACTGAATTTTTGCAATCAAACAAATAGGTATTATGAAGAAAATATTATCTGCAATACTGGTTTTTACCGGCTTGAGCACAATTTCTCTGGCACAGGACCTGAACAGGGTTAAAGAGCCGGATATGCTGAGGGAACTGCACAGAAGCGAGATACTTATACCCGATATTCCCGGGTACAAGACACTAAAAGGCGATTTTCATATGCATACCGTATTTTCCGACGGTGAGGTCTGGCCTACCGTAAGGGTGCAGGAGGCATATATCGAGGGACTGGATGTCATAGCTTTAACCGAGCATATTGAATACCGTCCGAATCTGGATCATTTGACCGGCGACCATAATACCGCGTACGAAATAGCCGCGCCTCATGCCGAAAGGCATAATATCCTGCTTGTGAAGTCGGCCGAGATATCCAGGTCCATGCCTCCGGGCCACCTGAATGCCCTTTTCCTGGAAGATGCCAACAAGCTCGATACCGAAGATTACATGGATGCAATAGAAGAAGCTAACAGGCAGGGAGGATTCCTTTTCTGGGTCCACCCGGGGTGGCTGGCTCAGCAGCCCGACACCAACAAGTGGTGGCCCGTGCACGAAGAGCTCGTGCAAAAAGGGTGGCTGCACGGTGTGGAAGTATACAACTGGGATGAATGGTATCCCATTGCCTTCGGATGGTGCAACGATAAGAACCTGGCGTACCTTGGCAACACAGATGCCCACATGGTTTCTGCATACCGCTTTAACCTGGCTGAATACCACCGGCCGATGACGCTGGTTTTTGTCGAAGAAAGGACAGTGGAATCGGTCCGCGATGCCATGTTTGCCCGCCGTACGGCTGCTTTTTTCCTCAACAACCTGGCCGGTCCCGAACACCTGCTGAGGGAGCTGTTTGACGCTTCGGTAGAAGTGAGGCAACCTTTCATGGTAAATGAAGAAGGAACTGCCAGGCTGGAAGTAACCAATCCCACAGATCTTACCTTCATACTTGAAAACCCTTCACCGTCGAATGATTCACCTGAAAAGATCACCCTTCGTCCGCGCAGCTCAGTAATAATTACCTGCGACATTTCCGGGGGTGAAGCCCTGTTGCCCTACACAGTGACTAACCTCCATACCGGCATGGAAAAGAACCTTGGGGTAGAGCTGCATGTCAGTAGTATGCCTTAGGTCATTGGCTTTATATACGGCAGCTGGAACAGTAGTAATTAAATAATACGTGCCATCATCGGTCCTGTACACCCAGGGATCAGCGCCGTGTTCTGCAATAGGGTTGTCGAATTCATGCGATTGTGAAAAATTCTACTGCAAGAAACACACAATATAACATTGATTTCATCACAATTCTTGTGTGATGTTTTTTGTGGTCATGAAAAGAATTGAAAAACACTTTATTGAATTAGAAAATATTTTCACGATATTGCGTTTCCAAAATCCCTTATTGTGGAGGACAAAAACCTGCTCGAAAGGATTAAGAAAAATGACGGAAAGGCTTTCGAAGTCCTTTTCCGGAAATACTTTGCTGCCCTCCACAACTATGCAGCTTTTTATGCCGGAAGTTCCCAACTTGCTGAAGATCTGGTCCATGACTTGTTTCATAAAATATGGGAGACAAGACAAAATC
>SLRB01000050.1 GCA_007131165.1 Bacteroidales bacterium
ACAGAACATTGAAGGCAGGTACAGGAATTCATGACAGCTCATCCTCGCTGGTGCCTTATTTTTCCGGTATAAGTGAGAACTTTATCCTTATATCAACAGGTACCTGGTGCATTAATATGAACCCGTTTAATCATGAACCTCTTACCAGAGAACAACTCAGAAGTGATTGTTTAGCTTATCTCAGTGTTAATCAAAAGCCGGTGAAATCATCGCGTTTATTCATGGGCCATATCCATGATGTTAACCTTGAGAGGATCAATAAGCATTTTGGCATTAAAGATGACAGCTACAAGAGAATTTCCCCGGATCCGGGGTTGATGGCCGAAAGGCTGGGTTCCGGCCCGGATAACAGGCGGTTTTTCAGAAATCCTGAGAGTGGCAGGTATCTTGACGATTCGGTTGATCTGAGTGGTTTCAACTCTTATGAAGAAGCTTACCACCATATGGTATTTGACCTGACAGAATTATGTATCGAATCAATAAATCTTATCATTCATGAGCCCCGCGGGAAACAAAATTTTTATGTTACAGGCGGATTTGCCAAAAACAACATTTTCATGACCTATCTTTCCTCCAGATTATCAGGCGACAATGTGTATACATCAGAAGTCGACAATGCCACAGCACTTGGGGCTGCACTTATATTATGGCAAAAGCTGGGAAACGGAGACCGGTCCTTACCTGATCTCGGACTGATATCATGGTAACTACCCTAATTAACCAGGAAATACTGTGTGCAAAATTAAAAGAAGGATGAATATTAAACCTTCATTGTTACTGGCAGGAATTGCCGCTATGATTTTCTCATGCACCGGAGTATTCAATCTACTTAAGAAATGCTCTCCTCAGCTCCTCAACCTGACTGTCGCCAATCGGGATCATCCGGCCAAGGGTATCTCCCATTATAATCGACCTGGCACTGAATTCAGCCACTTCAAGCCTGTCAAATGTCTGAAGCAGAGTATCACCTGTTATTAACACGGCGTCATTTTCAATTATCACTGCTGGCCTGTTTGTCGACAATATTTTCAATATTTCTGAAAAATCATCGAATTGTGAACCAAATGGTACTAAGGCGACATCCTGCAAAAAGATCCAGCTTTCGGGTATTGTACGAACATTAAGTTCTGTACGGGTAACCCCGAAAGCCATCAGGTTGTGAGGTTGTGTAATAATAATTGAATTAATACCCGGGTTAGCCCGGTATATTTTTTCGTGCAACCTTACACCCCTGCTTGGCATCTTGCCCGGTTCACGTCTCCCGTCATTTATCTGGACAATATCCTCTGCCCGGATATCCCACCTTTGTACATTGGTTGGTGTAATCAAAAAATCATTATTCTTCCAACGGCAGGAGACAGTTCCATATGAACTGATCATCAGGCCCTGCCGGCAGGCTCTCTGGATGATACGGCAGATCTCAGTGCGCTTTTCACGTTCATCCGGAGGATATGTTACCTTAGACATTTCAGGGTAAAGTTCCGCTTCAGGATATTCAAATTTTTCAATCTCTTTTTTACTAAGATAATTAACATCCCCAAGCCTTGCACCCTTTAAAACAGTCCGGGCACAAAACTCAAGTGTCTCAAACCTTTGGAACGCATCGGATAAATCACTACCCCCGACTACTGTCCCATGGTTCTCCATAATTATTGCCTTGAAATCTTCAGTAAGTGCGTCAGCAATTTTTTTCCCAAGAGCAGCACTCCCCGGTATTTCATAAGATGCATAGCCAATCGGGCCGCATATATGTTTTGCCTGTGCAACAATATTTGTATCCGGAATTTTATGAACAATACTGAATGAAACGAGCGCCGGAGGATGAGCATGAATAATCGCCTTAAGATCGGGTCGTTTTCCATAAATGGCCTTGTGAAAGGGGAATTCCGAGGAAGGTCTGTGCTGACCTTCAATGGTTCCGTCATTCCTGACACACATTATGTCTGAAGCTCTCAGTGCCCCCTTATCAACCCCTGCCGGTGTTACCCAGATATCGCCGTTTTCATCAATAACCGAGATATTACCTCCCGAGGTAGTGGTTAGTCCCCTATTGTAGATCCTTCTGATTACAAGCACTATCTGATCCCGGGGATGCATCATTCTGGTATCAAGTCTTGTGTCCATAATTTTGTTTTTTCATTTCAAATTGTAAAATATCTACCCAACCGACTGGCTGATCAGGTTTAATCTTATAAATTAGCGTGAAAAATATATTTCCGGTAGTTCCCTGCATAAAACAACTACCGGGGACAAGCCCCGGCAGCCGGACAATTAATATTAACCAAAATTAACCTAAAAAAAACACCTGTGAAGACCTATTTGTCTTCATATTCCTTGAGTATCTCCTTCACCCCGTCGGGAGCAACACGGCCATAAGTCTTGTCGCCCACCAGCACCACCGGCGCCAGTCCGCAAGCACCAACACACCTGAGGCCCGCTATTGAGAACTTGCCGTCGGAGGTGGTCTCCCCCACGGGCACCTTCAGTATACGCTTGAACTCATCAAGCACCTTTTCGGCTCCGCGAACATAGCAGGCAGTGCCTGTGCAGACCGATATGGGATATTTGCCCCTTGGCACCATGGTAAAGAATGAATAAAAGGTTACAACCCCGTAAACCTTGGCCACAGGCACTTTCAGCTCCTGTGCGACAACCTCCTGCACCTCGGCCGGAAGGTAGCCGAAAATGCCCTGCGCCTTGTGAAGCACATTGATAAGTTCGCCTGGGTCATTATTGAATGATTCGCACACCTCTTTCAGTTGCTTGAGGTCATTTTCCCTGAGTTTTATTTTTATTGCTGACATTTGTTGCTGTCCTCCTTTAAATTAATGTGTTTTCTATTCCTCCTTTACATCGGTTTCAATCACAATTTGCCTTGCACGGCCAAAATACCTGGTGTGCAACAGATGGTGTGCCTTCTCGCTCATAGGCTCACCCAGGAAATCCTCGTAAAGTTTAATGATTGACGGATTTTCATGCGATTTTCTTATTGGCTTGCCTGCGTCTTCCTGATAGATGGCCTTCTGCCTTGCCTTCAGGATAGCTGAATTACCATGGTGCAGAGGTTGTCCGCCACCACCGATACATCCACCCGGACAGGCCATGATCTCAATCGCATGGAATTCGCTTTTGCCGGCACGTATATCCTCAAGAAGCTTCCGGGCATTACCCAGTCCGTGAGCAATACCTATCTTCAGCGGAAAGCCGTCAAAATCGACTGTAGCCTCCCTGATGCCCTCCATGCCTCTTAGCTGGTCGAAATCCACTTTTTCAAGCTTCTTGCCTGTATGCATCTCGTATGCGCTCCTCGTGGCAGCTTCTATCACCCCGCCTGTTGTTCCAAAGATTACAGAAGCGCCGGTCGATTCACCCATCGGACCATCAAATTCTTCGTCGGGAAGCTTATTGAAATCTATATTGGCTCTCTTTATCAGGTTTGCAAGTTCTCTTGTAGATATTGAGAAATCGACATCGGGGTTATTGTCGGTGGCAAACTCTTCACGTGTGCATTCGTACTTCTTGGCAACGCACGGCATGATAGATACCACAACCATATCCTTCCTGTCCTTTTTGATCTTTTCGGCAAAATAAGTTTTGGCTATGGCGCCGAACATCTGTTGAGGCGACCTTGCCGTTGACGGTATGTCAAGCATGTCGGAAAAGTGGTATTCAAAGAAATTAACCCATCCCGGGCAGCATGAGGTTAGGACAGGGAGCTTAACAGATTTGTCGCCCGACAAAAACTTGCCCAGACGCCCGAGGATCTCTGCACCCTCTTCCATAATGGTAAGGTCGGCAGCAAAATCAGTATCAAAAACATAATCAAACTCAAGCTGCTTGAGCGCTGCCACCATCTTGCCGGTAACCAGCGTTCCCGGTTCCATACCGAACTCTTCGCCAAGTGCTGCCCTTACCGCAGGTGCAGTCTGAACCACCACTGTCTTGGTTGGATCTGCAAGTGCGCGAAGCACCTGGTTGGTATGGTCAACTTCGGTAAGAGCGGCAGTTGGGCATACAGCCACGCACTGTCCGCAATAGGTACATTCACTGTGATCGAGATTCCTCTCAAAGGCAGGTGCCACTACCGACTCGAAACCACGGTTGATGCCCGACAGGACTCCCACGGTCTGCACCTCGTTGCACATCTTTTCGCATCTGCGGCACATAATGCATTTATCCATATCCCTTAATATGGAGGGAGAAGTATCAGGCTTGTAGGTCGATTTTTCACCCTCATAAGGTACTTCCCTGATGCCGAACTTGATCGCCATACTTTGCAGGTCGCAGTTGCCCGACTTGGCACATGTAAGGCACTCGAACGGATGGTCAGACAGCATAAGCTCCATCACGGTTCTCCGGGCATTCAGAACCCTGATGCTGTGGGTCTTTACCTCCATGCCGTCGTGACAGTCCGTGGCACAGGAAGGAGCCAGGTTCCTGCGCCCCTCAACCTCAACAACACATATGCGGCATCCCCCCGGCTTATGCTCAATTCCCATATCGCCAAGGTTCATGTAACAGAGGGTGGGTATATCGATGTCAATTTTCCGTGCGGCCTCAAGGATTGTGGTACCCTCTTCAACCTCAACCACCCTGTTATCTATTTTAATTTTCATTTTTTCCATTATTCCAGGTTATATTTTTTATGACACACTTATTGCATTAAACTTGCACTTATCAAAGCAGGCACCGCACTTTATACACAGGCTCTGGTCGATGTAATGGATCTCCTTCCGTTCACCGCTTATGCAGTTTACCGGACAGTTGCGTGCACAGGCCGTACAACCTACACAATTCTCCTCGATAACTTCGTAACGTATAAGATCCTTGCACTGGCCGGCCGGGCATCTTTTATCCTCAATATGCGTGAGATATTCGTCCCAGAAGTTGTCCATTGTCGATAGTACGGGGTTAGGTGAGGTCTGGCCCAGTCCGCACAGCGAAGTATCCTTAATCACCTCACTGAGGTTCCTGAGCTTGTCAAGTTCGGCATGAGTGCCATTGCCCTTGCTAATTACTTCCAGCAGTTCATAAAGCCTTTTGTTCCCGACCCTGCAGGGTGTGCATTTACCACATGACTCCTCAACGGTAAAATCGAGGTAAAACCGTGCTACCGATACCATGCAGTCATCCTCGTCCATTACTATCATCCCGCCGGAGCCCATCATTGACCCGCTCTCCAGCAGGTTGTCAAAATCGATGGGTGTATCGAGATGTTTCTCGGTAAGGCATCCGCCAGATGGACCGCCAGTCTGTACCGCCTTGAACTTTTTACCATCCTTTATTCCACCCCCTATCTCAAAGATCACCTCACGCAGCGTAGTTCCCATCGGAACCTCTATCAATCCGACGTTATTTATCTTCCCCGCAAGGGCAAACACCTTTGTCCCCTTGGATTTTTCGGTACCTATCGACGCAAACCATTTTGCACCTTTATTGTATATCACGGGTATGTTGGCAAATGTCTCAACGTTGTTCACGTTTGTCGGTTTGCCCAGGTAACCTGACTGTGCAGGGAAGGGAGGCTTGAAAGTTGGTTCGCCCCTGTGCCCTTCCATTGAATGGATAAGTGCTGTCTCTTCACCGCATACGAAGGCACCCGCCCCGTAACGTATCTCAATGTCGAAATTGAATCCTGTACCGAAGATATCTTCACCAAGAAGCCCGTATTCGCGAGCCTGGTCAAGTGCTATTTTGAGCCTCTCGATAGCCAGCGGATACTCTGCACGAATATATACCAGCCCTTTATCAGCACCAATACAGTATCCGTTGATTGCCATGGCCTCAATTACCGAATGCGGATCTCCCTCCAGGATGGACCTGTCCATGAATGCCCCGGGGTCTCCCTCGTCGGCATTGCAAACCACATATTTCTGACCCGATTCAACCTTGCGTGCTATGTCCCATTTTACACCGGTAGGGAACCCTCCGCCACCGCGCCCCCTCAGTCCGCTATCAATCATAACTTTGGTAGCCTCTTCCGGAGACATTTCTGTCAACACATTTCCGAGAGCGATATAACCGTCGGCTGCAATGTACTCGTCAATATCTTCAGGATTGATAAAACCGCAGTTACGCAAAGCGATCCGGAGCTGCTTCTTGTAGAACCCCATGTCTTTCGATTCACTTATTACCGTCTTTTTGACAGGATCGGTGTACAGCAGGCGTTTCACCTGGCGGCCCTTTATAACATGCTCCTGGACAATCTCAGTGGCATCATCGGGTTTAACCTCTGTATAGAATGTATTATCGGGTATTATCTTCACAATAGGCCCTTTTTCGCAAAAACCAAAGCAGCCGGTTGATATTACCTGTATTTCACCGGCAAGGTCTTTGTCAGCCACCTCCTGCTTGAGGTTTTCGAGCAGCTGGTTGGAGGCTGATGCATGACAGCCTGTGCCGCCGCATACAAGAAGATGCATTTTGTATTTAGACATTGTTCTGTTCCTTTTGAGTATTATTTTTTATCAATTGTTTCATAATTAACCGGGATGATCCCGTCAACCAGTTCTCCCTGCTTTATATATTTCTCAATTATCTCATCGGCCTTTTTCACGTCGACGAAACCGTAAACAACCGGGTCCTGACCGGGAAGTTTCACTTCTACCGTAGGCTCAGCATAACAATACCCCATGCATCCGGTCTGGGTAACGATCGCATCAACATTGCGTTTTTGCAGGTTACCTGTAAAAAACTCCATAACATCTTTTGCACCCGAAGCAATCCCGCATGTAGCCATAGCTACCTTAACCTGCACCATGCCCTCGGGATGTTCGCTTTTCTCCCTCAGTGAGATATCCGACTGCAGCTGCTCCTTCATTTTTTTAAGGTCAGCCAGTGACTTTACTTTTGCCATATTATAATTTTTACAATGTTAGGAAAATCTGTTTTTTTTGAGGTTGACAAATCTATTTTAATTATTATAAATAATTTATGATTTTTATTACCATTTTATGGTTAGCCTTCCAAACCGCTGATATTTTCACCTATCATCTCCTTCATGTATCCTATGACTGAAGGCTCATTAAGGGGGATATCCTCAAGTATCTTTTTTACCTCCCTCGTATCGAACCTGTATTCAATGTCTTCATAAACATGCCTGTAAACAAAATCTATCAGGGGATTTGCCCCTGCAAGCATGCTGATAACCCCTGCAATATCGCCTTTCGGCGGACGGTCAATGTGGGAATGGCAAAATACAGCACATATTTTGGTCCCCTTCCCCGGCCCGGAGCTTATATCAAGGTTGCCGCCTGCCTGAACCGCACTCTGCATAAACAGGGGTATGCCCAGTCCGACCCTCCGTGTTGTGCGTGAAGTAAACCACGGATCGGTCACCTTCCGGACCGTTTCACTGTCCATGCCGCACCCGTTGTCACTTATCGTGACAGTAAGTGTATCGGCCGAAGGTTTCTCAACTGTCTCGATAACAATAAGGCTTGCCCCGGCTGAAACCGAGTTTTGAGCAATGTCCAGTATATGCAATGCGATATCTTTCATTGCAAAACCACCCTCCTTCCCTTTTCGCCGGACAGGGCCATTTTTATCTCCCCAAAGCTCAAATCATTTATCCTGAACAGGGTAACCACCCTTCCAATATCTCCGGGAAAATGGGCATCAGAGCTCTGAATGAATGTAAAATGCGACAGGTCCGGATATTTATCCAGAAACTCTTTCCTGCCAACATGCCTGGATATTTCAAGAGCGTCTGCATATATGCCGGCAGGTACAAATCCGAGCTGGCTAATCAGGCTGTTAACTGACCTGTTAACGTGTGCCGGAATAAAGAGTCCGTTAAGGCTGTGCACCTTTTCACCTATCTGGTCAATTCCCTGGTCTATCGAATATACCAGCAGGTTTTCCACCTCATCGAGAATGTTGTCATCCTTATCAACAACAACCTGGTGGCCGAAACGTCCCGGGTCGTTTTTGAAAGGTATCAGCTCCTTATCAAGATATTCCTGGAAGGATGCAAGCTGTTCGTCGGTTTCAAAGAACGCAAGGCAATGAACCTCTTCCCTGCTCGTTACCTCGGCACCTGTAAGCACAAAAACACCCTGTTCCTTTCCCAGTTTTCTCATCAGCGGCCCGTGCCTGGTGGTATTGTGATCTGTTATCCCGAGTATATCTATCTTCCTCCCGGCGGCATAACGAATTATGTTACGGGGACTCATATCCAGGTCTCCGCAGGGGGAAAGAACCGAATGTATATGTAAGTCTGCCCTGTAATCCTTCATTTATCCCGCCATATTTTTTCCCCGGTTCTCTCCGGGTGGTTTACTTTACGTTAAGTTTAACAGGCTATATAGCTTTCCTGCAATCTCAAAAGCCTGCAGATCAGTCCCTAAAACCGGCAAACCTTCTTCTCCGGCTTGTTGTGCCATGTCCTCGTCCGGCTTCAGCCCTTTGACCAGTAGTACGGCAGACAGGTCCTTGAGTGATGCAACTGCCGTTACATTCCTGTGGGTTTGAAGGGTGATCCACACCATTCCCTCACCTGCATTGCCCATAACATCGCTGAGCAGGTCTGACACGTATCCTCCGTTTACTTGCCGGTCAAGCCCCTTTTCACCCGAAAACACCTTCAGGCCAAGCTCATTTACCAAATCCCTTACTGTCATAATTCAATTTTTATATTTAAGCTCGTTTATGTTTAATGACCCGGATAACTATTTTTACTGATTATTCAGCAGTTTTTGTCGAGCTTGCCGTCTCCCCACACCTCTTTCATAATCCTGAGCGACTCTTCACATGAAAGAATCCCCCGGCTTTCAAATATCCGCTGTACAAATACACACTGGTTGATCTTTGCATACCCCTGCACAATGTCTTCGGCAAAGGCCTGGCAGTTGGGTGAACCGCATGCGGCACAGTCAACATCCGGCAGGCACTTGGTTATCTCCTCCACCCTTTTCAGTTTTCTCATGGCCTCCGACATATCATCGTCAAGCTTTAGCATTGACCGCGGTTCAATGGGACTGACGGCTATGCGTTTTTTCAAAAAATCATCATGTCGTCCGGGTAATGCTGGTTTTCCTGATCCGGCAGAAATAGCATTTCCTGTGTCAGATACGTCATTATCGGGTTGTTCAGCCAGTTTCCTCAGCCTCTCAACAGTAAAAAAGCGGTTTGCCGTGGTCAGGACTCCACCTGCACAGCTCTCATCACAGGCGCGAAGTTCAAGAAAATCTATATCCTTCAAATCTTCGTTCTCCAGCTGCTCCAGGAAATTGATCACGTTATGGATTTCATCAATTGCCAGGCTTCTTCCAGGGGCATGGACAGATTCTCCGCCGGTAAGGCTCCAAACCAAAGACCTTGGTGTAAGCTTTCTCATTTCCGGTACTATGCAGGAATCTCCTTTTTCCTGCCTTATCCTGGTATAGGCTTTATTGAAGATGAAATTCATGTTTATTACACCGGTTATAGGAGAATCCTGTTGGCCGACCGGACTTTTAACAGCGGCAATCTTGGCAGCACAGGGAGTAATATAAAATATCCCGATGTCGTTAATGTCATATCCTTCCTCCACGAGTTGCTCCCTTACCCCGAGAGCCGAAATATCAAGAGGAGGCTTCAGGTGAATCAGGTTCTCAACCAATGCCGGAAATTTCACCTGTATGAGTCTCACTATTGCAGGGCAAAATGCTGATATAAGGGGACGAGTGCCGACCTTCTCCTCCATATATCTCATCATCTCTTCATACAGCAATTCGACACCCTGCTCAACCTCATGGATATGTGTAAATCCAAGTGCAAGCAGTTCGCTGTGAACCTGCTTTAATGAAATATTCTCGGGAAACTGCCCGGTCAGCACAGCAGGCACCAAAGCAACCCTTACCTTGTACTCAAATATCCTGTTGAAATCATCCTGCTCAACAATTATGGCATTCACAGGGCAAACCCGGTAACAGAAACCGCAATCCACACACCTGTTGTCAATAAGTACAGCCTTGCCGTTCCTTACCCTGATAGCTTCGGTGGGGCATATATTCATACAGTGCGTACAACCAATGCACACATCTTTGTCAATCTTCAGCGCATGATGGAAATCCGGTTTTTTCATAATCCGTTCCCCCCATTATAAATATGTTACCATTACTACTTTTGTTCCTTTTCCAACCTCACTGGTTATATTGAGCTTATCAACATTCTTCTTTATGTTGGGCAGTCCCATCCCGGCCCCGAAACCCATCTCCCTTACCTCGGGAGAGGCGGTTGAAAAACCCTCCTCCATTGCCTTGTCAATATCGGGTATGCCGGGGCCCTCATCATCTATTTCAAGGCTTATCCTGCCGCGGTCTATATCCACCCTCATGATACCGCTCCAGGCGTGCGCCACTACATTTACCTCAGCCTCATAAAGAGCCACGACCACCCTCTTGATAATTTTCAGGTCAACATTAAGCTGCCTTAATTTTTTCTTGACCTCGCTCGAAGCGTAACCTGCCCTTGAAAAGTTACCTCCTTCTATTTCATATTCAAATTGCATGACATCAGTAAACGGGCTTCAAACCTGCCTGATAGAGTAATCCGCTTGTTCTGAACATGGAATAACGGCATTCTATCAGATCTATTCCACTCTCATTTGCAAGCTCAACCATCTCCTGGCTAACCTTTTTGTTTCTTACAAATATAATACAGTTTATGTCAGCCATCTCAGCCGTGCGAATAGTTTGCATTGTTGCGAGCCCGGTAAGCAATACCACGTTGTCGTTCCGCAGCGTAAGGACATCGCTCATAAGATCGGAAGCAAAAGCAAGTTCAAAGGCGATTTCGTTGCCAGAATCACTTCCAGCGCAACCGTTGTTATTGGGTGCAGCCTGTTTTAACGGATTGCCGCCCACACTTGCCGTGTTTGCCACATCCCTTTCTCCGGCACATTCACCGTTTCCGCGGCCACCATCAGAATGAGAGCTGCCGGCATTATCTTCACTGCTGCCAACCCCGCAACCATGGACTGCTGCCACAGTAAGAAGCTTCCCGTCAATTGTATTTAAAATTTCATGCAAAGTCATTGTGAACTTTTTTGTTATGATTACTACTGTTAATCATTTCACAATACAAAAATAACATCAGAATAAACAATATCCAAGTTTTTGTGTGAATAATTTAACACTGTTATTCATTTCACACTTAATTTATATCCATTCCATATAACAATCAACGATGCGGGATGAATCAAAAATGGTGGATACACCTGCGATGCAGGATGACTGCAATATGGAGGGTGAACCGGCAATGCAGGATGCATTAAATATAGAGGACCCATCAAATTTGGAGGATGGGTTAATACCGCAGCATATCAAATCGAATGCTGTGATCAGAACACCCTCTTTACGATCTCGACAATATTGTCGGGTCGGCTCATGGTATAGTAGTGGATGGCGGGTACGCCGGCTTTCTTAAGCTCGGCCGACTGCGTGGCAGTCCATTCGATGCCAAGTTCATAGACATTGGCATCGTCTTTGCAGGCCCGGATCTCTCCGGCAAGTTCATCAGGAATTTTAACCCCGAATATCCCGGGCAGTATATCAAGGTGCTTTCTTATAGCAACGGGCTTAAGTCCGGGAATTACCGGCACGCTTATCCCTGTTTCGCGGCATCGGCGCACAAATTCAAAATACAC
>SLRB01000170.1 GCA_007131165.1 Bacteroidales bacterium
AAACGGTAGATTCAGCCCCCCTTACAATGCTCCAGATATCCTCGCCGGTGCGTGGATCATATGCATGGATTGTGGCCGAGCCGTTGGATATAATCATATCCCTCCCGTTAACATTTACCAGTAACGGAGTCACATAGGCCTTGGTTCCTATCCATGGTATCTCCTCGTAAGGCTCTTCCGGGCGGTGCGTTTCCCATACTGTCTCTCCGGTATGTTTGTCCAGTCCCACCAGAAATCTCACATCCACACCTTCGTAATGCAGGATGAGCAGATCATCATACAGGAATGCCGATGAGCCCGGGCCCTGTATGTGGTTGCATTCAAGATCGGTGCGTGTCCACTCCACCGACCCGTCGGCAGTATTGATACATGCCGTGCCCATGCTTCCGTAATGAACATATACAAACCTGTCTTCTATGGCGGGAGTTGGTGAGGCAAAACTGTTTATATCATGCTTTCTGATTGCATCATCAAACGAGAATACGGGAATGTCATGAATAACACTCCCGGTGCTGAAATCAACGCATACTGCCGACAACTCGGTGCCCTCCCTGTTTGCGGTAGTAACCCATACCTGGTCGCCGTAAACCACCGGCGACGACCATGCCCTGCCATGAATGGGTGTTTTCCAGACAATTTTTGTCTCCTCATCCCAGCTAACGGGAACGGTTTCTACGGCAGCTATAGCCCTCAGGTCGCTGCCCCTGAAATGGGCCCAGTTTTCTTCATAAGACAGGCTGTTGCAACAAAAAAGTAAAAGCGACAATGAAATAATAAAAAGTCTGACCGGAAAGTTTTTCATAGCTCAGGATTTATGATTCAACTCAGTTTGTTGATTAACTTGTATCAGCTGTTTGATATAATTCCACGCTGGTAAACAGGGCGACACACATGCCCAATATACGAAAAGTGAGATTATTTTCCCTCACTGATTGCCATTTTAACTAAATTTGTATTGATGAGCACGCAAAAGCTGATCCAGGTAAAGGTTGAATGCTACTCAGGCTACAAGGCAGATGAAAGCCCACTCTGTTTCTACCTTGACAATATGAGGTTTGAAATAGAAGCAATAACCGACCGGTGGTTCCAGGCCGAAAATAAACCGGGTTTTCCCAAGGCTGATTATTTCAGAGTGCAGACAAAAGACGGCAGGCAATACATACTGAAACACGAGCAGGTAAGTGGCAAATGGTACCTGGTGGTTAAAGGCGAAAGCATAACCATGCAACGGTAATAATCCTCATGATAAAAACTGCGTCTGCCATTCCTGGTTTTCTGTAAACTGCCATCATAATTGCAGGATCAGAAGATCCTGGATATCGACAGCCTGGTGATGCCAATTTCCTCATGGAAATAATCATTTTGAAAATATGCCTCAAACACCTCTCCTTCACTGGTGATAACCATATTGCGCTGCATAGGACCCCCACCAGTCCATCCGGCCACTTCAACTATTTCTGTAATATCTCCTGTAGGAGAAAGAACATAAAGAACTTCATCATCGCCATATTGTGACATAGCATCCTTCACCACCCTTACATATATGTTTTCATTAACACAGGTGCCATCAACCACAGCATTTTCAACGGGATCATCACATTCAACAACTATAGCCGGGCTATCGTTCCCTGCGAAAACCTCAAATCCGTTTGCAGTTGTCTCAGCCCGGTATACAGTCCCGCAGGGTGCCGGCACCAGTTGGCCCGCATGCACGTAATCTCCGGCAAATAATAGGTTGAAAGATGTCGCGTCTACCGTATAATGATACAGGTTATTATCGAAAAGGTCTGCCAATATCAGGTTGCCGTTAAAATCCAGCTGCACCTGTCTTATGTCGCCAAACCTGCCGGCAGGAGTATCTGAGCCATCAATTACCGTTACAACGTCACCTGTCAGAATATCAATAATATAAACTGCGATGTCATAGAATGAAAGGAGGTACATAAAATTATCATCAACCGCAATATCCCTGATCACATTGGTATTGCCTGCCTCATTAACACGCGGATAACTAACGATCCTCAAAAGGTCGCCTGTCAGGTCATATACCATAACCCTGAAATTTATCGCATCGATCAAATACAGCAAGCCGCCATAAACCTTAAAGGAAGGTACTGCATAAATAAGTCGTCCCCCCTCGAGCCACATCTCCATAGTCCCCTGCCCTAAATGGTACTCATCTTCTCCCAGCTCAAAAACAAGAGTAATCATCTCATCGGGCTGCACTGTCAGTTCACCGGCAGGCAATTCGTTATCTTCTTCCCGGCTGACCTGATTAATTGAAACATCAGCATTAAAAAAGGGCTCTCCTGCCTCACCTGATCCGGCAGCCCAGTTCCCTGCCTCTTTGGGTAAACCAGTGACCGGTATAAACACATCCTCCTGTGTCTCTATGTTCATGGCAACAAGAAAATCGTTTCCATCTATGTCTGCGAAATACATCCCATAGCTCGTCAACTCATTATTAAAGGCTTCTATGTCAATAAGCAGTTGCTCCGATACATTAAAAAGCAGATGTTCGGTTTCGATTCGCCCTTTACCTGGCAGGGCAGGAGCCCTTTCGGCTATGATCCATTCCCTTGTGCTGCTTTCAAGCAGAACAGTAAAAACCCAATCTTCAGAACTCACCAGTACCAGTCCGCTCTCCTTTTCAGTGTCATAGAATATTGAATGCCTGTCTTCTGATTCGTAAATCCTCAGGGGCAGTTTTCCCCCGTAATTGCCACAGGAAGCAACAGCAAGACAGATCAATGCTGCGGGTAAAAGGATTTTTAGATTCATGTTCAGGGGTTTTGACATTAAACTATGACCACTGCGGGGCTGCAGTCTTTCAATGTATCTTTCTCACCATCAAAGATCAGAATAATTAATATATAACACAAACCTGATTACCAGAAACCATCCGGCTCCTTATGCTGTAATCATGCTTATGAGCCTGAAAAGCTCTGCCGTGTGTTTCATTATTTATACTTAATTTTTTTAT
>SLRB01000221.1 GCA_007131165.1 Bacteroidales bacterium
AAAGCGGGTATGGACGCGCCCGTCCCATTTGCCGCTCTTACAGTCATCGGCGACAATCTGCCGCACAAAGTCCAGCCGTTCGGTCTCGCCGCTGGCATGGCCGTTGTGTTCTGTCATAGTAATGTCCTTAATTCAAATAATAAGGCTGAAAAATGAATTCTAAAGAGCGTGTTTTGATGGCATTGGCGCGAAAAAAGCCTGATCGTGTCCCCTTTAATTTCTGGATGGACCGCCGGCTTATGGAACATTATCAAGCCCAACTGGGACATCGCCATTGGCGCGTTACACATTACGGAGCGGATGTTATCGAAACGTTTGCGATGCTCAACTGGCCTCAGGGGCCGGGCGTTGAGAAGGATGGAACCTTTTGGCATACAGAACCTTATTTTGACGATTGGCGAGCGATCGAGGATATCCCCCTGCCCGACCCCCATGACCCCAAAGTCTATTCACGTATTCAAGCGGATGTTGCGGAATTCGCTCATACGGCAATCTTTCTGGATGTTATCACGCCTTGGGGTGTTATTGCGGGAATGCGTACTTACGAACGCATCTATATGGATATGTATGAGTTCGCTGAGGCATTTCACTCACTGAGTCGAAGAATCCTTAATATCCAGAAAGTAGTCGTAGAACAGGCCTGCAAGGATGGAATCACCGCCCTCTACTTGATGGAAGACCTGGCAACAAGCAAAGGATTGTCGATGTCTCCGGCGATGATTAAGGAATTTTGTTTAGATTATACCGTGCCGCTGATTCAAATCGCCAAGTCGTATGAAAAACCGGTTCTCTTTCACTCCGACGGTTACGTTTTTGAACTCGCCGAACTGCTTTGCACATATAAAATTGATGCGATGAATCCACTTCAACCAACTCTGAATGATGCTGATTTGTTTAAATCGCGTTATGGCTCCAAAATGACTGTTTACGGAGGTCTTGACAATTGTTTTATAATCCCAAGTGGCACTCCGTCAGAAATCAGATTTCATGTTCAGAATATTTTTGAAAAGCTTGGAAAGCCGGATGGCGGACTAATATTTTCCACACATGATATTCCACTGCTAACGCCATCGGAAAATATTGAGACTTTGGTTGACCAGATCAAGCAGTGCGTGTATTAAAAGAGGAAATACATTGATTGATTCCCGAGATAAATTTTACTTTGCTCCTGAAAAAATTGTTTGGCAGCGTGGAGAGATGGAGAACATAAGGGCCTTATTGGAAGTGAGGCAACCGCAGTCATATTTGTGGAATTCTCATAAAACGGTTTTCAAAAATACCTCTCAAAAATGTGCCATCTGCTTGGATTTCGGAGATGAAATTTACGGTGGAATTATCATAGTGGTAGGTGCGACATCTGAAAATAAAACCTCATGTTTATTAATTAGATTTGGGGAGTCGGTCAGCGAAGCGATGAACCCACATGAAGATACACATTCGGTGCATAATTACATAAGCAAGATTCCATTTGGCAGCAGCATTTCAGTCGGTCAGACCGGTTTTAGATTTGTGTATATCGAATTGCTGAATGAAATTGACGTCGAAATACAGGGTATCTATGCAGAGAGCCTATGTCGTAATTTACCTGAAATTGGCCAATTTGAATGCAACGATGAGCTATTGAACAGAATATGGAAAATCGGTGCCAAAACGGTCAGGCTTTGTCTTCAGAATTATCTTTGGGATGGTATTAAACGAGATCGTCTGGTCTGGATGGGCGATATTCACCCTTCATTGCTGACCGCTCATTATGCATTTGGTAAGGTCAATTTAATCGCAGATTCGATGGATTTTGTACGAAATCATACACCTCTCCCGGAGTGGATGAATGGCATTAGCTCATACTCATTATGGTGGATAATATCGCAATACGAATGGTATATGCTTTATTCGGATATGTCCTATTTAAAACTTCAGCAAGCCTATTTAGTATCTCTTATAAGGCAGTTGGATTATCATATTGGTCCCAATAATTCCGAGCGGCTTCCGGGGTGGCGGTTTTTGGATTGGCCAAGCAGCAGGGATGAACAGGGTCTCCACGCAGGCCTTCATGCACTTATGATATGGGCGATGCAAGTTGGCGCACATCTTTGCAGTGTTTTACAAGATCGCGACTCATTCAATCAATGTGTTTCGATGATGAAAAGATTAAAATTACACAAGCCTTCTCTTGGGCAATGTAAACAGGCTGCGGCACTCATGGTGTTGGCAGGTCAACTTTGTCCTGCAGCAGCTAATCAAAAAATATTATCTTCGTTGCCCGCTCAAAACATTTCAACTTTCCTGGGTACATATATTCTTGAAGCCAGAATCGCAGCAGATGATATTGATGGATGTCTGGATCTAATAAGACAATTCTGGGGAGGTATGCTTTCTTTAGGAGCCACTACCTTTTGGGAACACTTCGACATGTGCTGGCTTGATAATGCAATTCCGATTGATGTTATACCAAAGGAGGAAAAAGCCGATGTCCACGCATCCTGTGGAGATTTTTGTTATAAGGGTTACAGAAAAAGCTTGTGCCATGCATGGTCATCCGGTCCGACATCATGGTTAAGCAAGCATGTACTTGGCATAAAACTTTCGACTCCCGGTTTTCAAATGATTCATCTTGCACCAAAGTTGGGTAATCTTGAGTTTGCCAGAGGATTTATCCCGACTCCATACGGGCTAATTAAAGTGCACCATCGCAGAACTAAAAAAGGAATTCTGACTGAAATTGAAAAACCACAAGAAATTCAGATTAAATCAATATCTGACAATATCGCATTTAAATAAAAATACTATTGAAAATGAGCCTTTTATAAGGGTTACCCATGATGCGCGACATCAAAAACTACAAAATCCATGAAATAGAGTCAGTATTAAAGCTGTGCGAGCATAATCTCAAGGCGGCATTGCAAATATATGAGCATCAACTCAATGTTCTTCAGACACGAGCTCAGGTACTAATGGGGCTTGCGGGCGTTGTTTTGTCTATTACTGGCTTTTCGGGCCATCGCATTGCCAGTACCGGTCGGATTGCTCAGTTCAGTGTCATTTTAGGGCTGGGGACTGTGCTGATCAGCGCGGTTTGGGTCTGGAAAAAGGTGATGAACGTTCGATGGATCACCGATGATCTTTACGGTACGTCGGAAGAAATTTTATCACGGATCATCGACCGCCGCAACGCCAAAACCGCCGCATATGTCAAAGGTGGTTATTTGCTGTGCGCGGGATTTTCGATTTATAGTGTCGCGTTTGCGATGATGTTGTTGTTCTTTGATGCAGTAAGTGCAAATTAACCCCCAAAGGAACATTTTCAATGACACCTGTTACGGCTAAAAAAGCCAATTGGAAGTTTCGGCTTTCGAATATTTCAGATTTCAAGACCGTCTGTCGGGAGGTGGGTGTTGCGATAGATATTCAGGAGGATGTGTCCTGCCTGGCTAAGCCGGTACAGGCCGGCGGGCTTGTGATCCCCAACGCGCTGGCCGTGCATCCGATGGAAGGGGCGGACGGCGATGCGTTGGGGCGTCCCGGCCCGTTGACAATTCGTCGGTATGGGCGGTTTGCCGCCGGCGGCGCTGGATTGCTGTGGGCTGAGGCAATTGCGGTTGCGCCGGAAGGCCGCGCCAATCCCCGTCAGCTATGGCTGCACGACAGCAGCAAGGCGGCCCTTGGCCAGATGATAAAGCAGGCACGTCAGGCCGCTGAAAAACATAACGGCAAAGAGCACCACCCGATATTTGTCGCCCAGTTGACCCATTCAGGCCGATACAGCAAGCCGGACGGCGTTGCCCGCCCGAAGGTGCCACAGCGCGATCCCTATCGTGATTCCCTGATACCGGAGCCGACGCCCACCACTCATAAAATGAGCAAGGTGGATGATCATTGCGTTATTACAGACGATTATCTGGACAATTTGCAAGTGCAATACGTCAAAGCAGCAAAATTAGCTTACGAAGCGGGCTTTGACGCGATTGATCTGAAGGCGTGTCACGGCTATCTGGTCAATGAACTTCTGGCCGCCCGCAACCGCAGCGGCAAATACGGCGGCTCCTTCGAAAACCGCACACGGTTCATCCGTGAGGTCATCGACAAGATTCAGGCCGAATGCGGTAAGGACAAGGCCATCGGTTTGCGGCTGGGGTTTTACGATGCGATTCCCTATCCTTATGGTTGGGGCGTTAATGAAAATGATTATACCAAGCCGGACTTGACAGAACCGAAAAAACTGGTTGCTCTGCTGCGGGACAAGGGCGTGCGGCTGATCAACTTTACGATAGCCAATCCGTATTATAACCCGCATGTTGGCCGGCCTTTCAATAATCCTATCAAGGGCGCTTATGACGAGCCGGAACACCCGTTACGGGGTGTGGAGCGATTGATCAATCTTACCGCCGAGGTTCAGCGAGAATTTTCGGATATCGCTTTTGTCGGCACCGGATATAGCTGGCTTCGGCAGTTGATGGGCAATGTCGCGGCGGCCTCTGTTTCACAAGGCAAAGCTACACTCATCGGCGGCGGGCGGATGGCCTTTGCATATCCCGATTTTGCAAGGGATTTAACCCAAAAAGGATCGCTTGATCCGCATAAGGTCTGTATCGGCTGCAGTGCGTGTACGCAGTTGATGCGGGACGGCCAGACCTCCGGCTGTGTGGTGCGGGATAACAAGATTTACGGCCCGATTTACAAGCGCGGACGGATGAGCGACCGCGCCAATCTCCAGCGGCTGGCCCAGCAGTGCCTGGGCTGTCAGGAATCAACGTGCCAATTGGGCTGTCCGGCAGGAATTGACATCCCTGATTTTATTAGCAAGTTTCTCGCCGGCGACGATGAGGGAGCGTATCGCACGATTCGCAAGGCTAACGTCTTTCCCGAAGTGTGCGCGTGGCTGTGCCCGGTCCAGCAGCAGTGTCAGGGATCGTGCCTGCAGCGATTTATCGGGGATGAGGCGCTGCCGATTGCCGATATTCAACGCTATCTGTCCGAACAGGCTAACAAGAGCGGCTGGTCGAAACTGGTGATTCCAGAAAAGCCAAGCGGTAAACGAATCGCCGTGGTCGGCGCCGGTCCGGCGGGTTTATCGGCAACTGCTGTATTACTGGAGGCCGGGCATAAAGTAGTGTTGCTGGACAAACATAATCGGCTCGGCGGGATGGTCGAATCGGTAATTCCCTTGGATCGGCAGCAGGCGGCGTTGCACAACGAAATCACGGCCATCTTCAAGGACGTCCCCAAAGAGCGCCTCAACATTCGAAACAGTGGATTGGATGAGCGTTTCACCTTGGATAATCTGCTCAAAGAGGGCTTTGATGCCGTATTTATCGGAATGGGGCTGTCCAAGGGGATTCAGATCGGCAATGAATCGCTTGACGGTCTGTACGATGCTCTGACATTTTTGGCACAGGCCAAGCAGTCGGACGGTTTTGATTTGACAGGCAAGAGCATCGCTGTCATCGGCGGCGGCAACACGGCGATGGACGCAGCGGTCACAGCGGCCCATCGTGGAGCACAGGATGTGTATATCCTCTATCGCCGTTCCTTTGATCAAATGCCCGCCTGGCCGGCCGAGCGCGACCGGGCGGTCGCTGAAGGGGTACTTTTTCTGGTACTGACACAGCCGCTGGAATATCTGCAAGACCATGGAAAAATCACCGGTTTGAAAGTCTGCCCCTGTCGTCTGGGCGAGCCGGACACATCCGGTCGTCGTAAACCGGTCAATCTCGAAGACAGTGTGTATGAATTGGCGTTTGATGTGGTCATTGAAGCAATCGGTCAGCAGGCCGATGAAAAACTGGCAGATATCCTGCCTGGCGTCGCAATCCAATCCGGCCTGATCAAAACCAAACCAAACTCTTTTGCCACCACACGCACCGGGGTTTTTGCCGGCGGCGATATTGTCCGCGGTGCAGCAACAGTGGTCGCCGCCGTCGCCGACGGAATGAAAGCCGCCCAAGAAATCTGCAAACATCTGAAAGGGGATTGCAATGACTAACAAAAAACGTATTCTGACAGTCTTACGAGGACAAAAGCCGGATCGTATCCCGATTGATATCTGGCATACACCGGAAGTCCTCGATTCTCTGAAAAACCGTTACGGTCAGCAAGATACGCTAGTACTGTATAAAAGGATGGGGTTGGATAAGCTGGTCTGGGTGTTAATGGACTACAAAAGTGACCCGAATGCTCAAGCCCTTGACTCCCAGTGCAGATCCAATGCTCAAATAAGCAAAACGATATGGGGTGTGCCTATAAAAGAAGTCAAAACAGGACAATCCGTTTATCAGGAATCTGTCGAAGCGCCGTTGAAAAACTACGATATAGTTGAGTCTCTGGATGACTATCCCTATTGGCCGGATATTGATAAATTTGATTATGATATGGCCGCAAATGCCGCTCAAAAGGCATCTCAGGATTTTGTAGTTCTTGGCCCTTGGATTTCCCTTTTTGAAATTTATTGTCAGTTGCGCGGCCTGGAAGATGCACTGATGGATTTAATCCTGAAATCCAAACTTGCCGAATCGATTTTGGATCGCATCGAAACGCATCAGACAGATATGATGAAGCGACTCTTTTCACGCGCTGCTGACTATTTTGATTTGTGTTTTATCAGTGATGATATGGGATCTCAAAATGGGCTTCTGATTTCACCGGAACTTTGGGATCGTTTTTTTAAACATCGAATGAAACGATGGTGCGACCTCATTCACTCTTATGGACTGAAGGTCTTTTATCACAGTGACGGGGCGTGCGAGCCATTAATTGGGCGGCTGATCGATGCGGGAATTGATGTACTGAACCCTATTCAGCACATCTGTCCGGGGATGGCAATGGATCAATTAAAAGATAAATATGGGCAGAGAGTCATTTTTCACGGTGGTGTGGACAATCAATCCGTTCTTCCATTCGGAACGCCGCAGGACGTCCGCAATGAAGTCAAAAAATGCCTTCAAACGCTTGGACGCGACGGCCGGGGCTATATCGGCTGCTCGTGTCATAATATCCAAGCGGGTACGCCAATTGACAATATCTTGGCGATGGTTGATGAATTTACACAATCTGCTGAGGCTCGACAATGAATGCCGCCAGTGACAGAATACAAAACGTGATGGGCAAGCGGTTATGTCTTCGACGGAAATTGGTTATGCTGCTGCAAAACGGCTGCGATATCCTCCTGAGCGATTATCCTTCTGATGAAGCTGCATTTGCCGATGGTGTCTTTCCGGGCCAGCTTGTCCGACACATTATCAGCCCGATTTTGATCGAAAAAGGGGGTTATCGTGAACCGCGGAAGCAGATAGAGCAGATCAAAATACTGGCCGTCAGACATCCGAATGTTATTATTGGAACAGGGCTGCTGTCGTACAATGTCCCGACAGAAAATATACTGATGGTAAAAGAATTGTGTTTAAGCAAGTGATCAAAAGGAAAAATGATGCATCCCAAACCCGTTGCCATTGTTACCGGCGCCAGTCGAGGGATCGGCAAGGCCGTCGCCAAAGAACTGGCATCGCTGGGCTATGACTTGGTGATCAACTATTTTGATTTCAAGGACGGCAAGCCCGATGATTCAGCCGCTAAAGAAACGCAAGCTGAAATCGCCGGCAGTCATATCCTGCGGGGCGATATCAGCAGTGCCGAAGATCGCCAAACGCTGGTGGCGTTTACCAAACAACACTTTGGCCGCTGCGATATGCTGGTCAATAACGCCGGCGTCTCTCCGGTCAAGCGGGTCGATCTGCTGGAAGCAACTGAAGATAGTTACGACCGGGTAATGAACATCAACCTCAAAGGCCCGTACTTTTTGACACAGTGTGTGGCCAACTGGATGATTGAACAAAAGAAAACCCATCCCGACCAAAACTGTCGCATCGTCAATACTGCCTCGATGTCGTCCTATACCTCCAGCCCGGCGCGCGGCGAATATTGCCTGAGCAAGGCCGGCATCAGTATGATGACGATGCTGTACGCCGACCGACTGGCCGAATATAACATCGGCGTTTTTGAGATTCGCCCGGGTATCATCATGACCGATATGACCAGCGTGGTTAAAGACAAATACGACAAGCTCATCGCCGAGGGCATCACGCCGACCCGGCGATGGGGACAACCCGAAGATGTCGCCAGAGCCGTCGGCGCCATCGCCGAGGGACGGCTGGACTTTTCTACCGGACAGGTCATCAATGTAGACGGCGGATTTCATCTGAGAAGACTCTAAACGCAAAGGAAAGTCAGATACAATGGAAACAACAAGCATCGCAGGACAGACGGTTACCGTTCATCGCTTTAACACCGTTATTGTCGGAGCAGGCGCAGCCGGGATGAACTGCGCCAAAAAGCTCTACGAATACATGTCACAAAAAGGGATTTCCGACGCTCACAAGCGTATCGCCATCGTCACTGCCGGCCTGCCGCTGGGGGCCTCGCGAATGAGCGGCTCGGACAAACAGACCTATTACAAAATGGGAACAAGCCCGGAAGTGGCCGACAGCGCCGAAAGTTTCGCCGGGAGTTTGACCGCCGGCGGCTGTTGTCACGGCGATTTAGCACTGGCCGAAGGCATCGGTTCGCTGCGCGGTTTTTACAATCTCGTCGAGGCGGGCGTGCCGTTTCCCAATGACGCGATGGGAACGTATATCGGCTACAAGACCGACCATGACCCCTATGAGCGCGCCACCTCTGCCGGCCCCAAAACCAGCAAATACATGAGCGAATGCCTGGAAACCATTGTGCGCCGCTATGGGATCGAGATTTTTGACCATCAGGAAGCTGTCGAGCTTCTCAAGGACAACGGCCGTATCGTCGGACTGGTCACACTGCATAAGAAGACGTTGTCCGGCCAAACACTTGGCATACACCTGTTTTGGGCCGAGAACTTCGTGCTGGCCGCCGGCGGCCCCGGAGCGCTGTATGAAACCAGCGTCTATCCGTTGGGACAAACCGGCCTGCACGGCATTGCCTTCAAAGCCGGGCTGGCCGCCGAGAACCTGACCGAGTCGCAGTTTGGTCTGGCCAGCACTAAATTCCGATGGAATGTCTCCGGTACTTATATGCAAGTCATTCCTCGCATGTTCAGTACCGACGCCGAGGGCGACAATGAGCGGGAGTTTTTGACGGATTTTTTCCCGACAATGAGCAAGATGGCTACGAATATCTTTTTGAAGGGTTACCAGTGGCCGTTTGATCCGCAGCGGATTGAGAATCTGCAATCGTCATTAATTGACATCCTTGTGTATAATGAGAACCTCAAAGGCCGTCATGTCTTTATGGATTTTCTGAAGAATCCCGTCGGGAATGCAGATATGCAGCCATTTCGGATTGAAGAATTGGAGCCGGAGGCACTGGAGTACCTCAAGGCAACCGGCGCGATGCAGAAACTGCCGATTGAGCGGCTGGCGCACATGAATCCCCCGGCCATTGAAATCTATAAAGAACATGATATCGATTTGTATTCAGAACCGCTGGAGATCGCCGTCTGCGCCCAGCATAACAACGGTGGTTTTGCCATCAATAAGTGGTGGGAGTCGTCGGTTCCGCATACCTTTGTCATCGGCGAGATGGCCGGTTCACATGGCATCAAGCGCCCCGGCGGCTCGGCGCTGAACGCCGGTCAGGTCGGCGCCCAGCGGGTGGCGGAGTATATTGTCCATGCCTACGGCGACTCGGTTTCAGACCTATCCGGTGACAGCTCCAATGTGAAAAAGCAGCTCTCCGACGTTATTGAGCGACTTGGTCGCCTAAAATCGCCCAATGCTCAGAAAACGCCCGGCCAGGTCATCGCTGACATCCAACGGAGAATGACGCTTTATGGCGGCCATATCCGCAGCTTGCCCGCCGCACAGTCCGCACTTCAACGTGCCGTCGCCTTGTATAACGACATCAGTGCCGCCGGCTTGAAGGTTCAAACAGACAAAGCCCTCATCGAAGCAGCACAAGCCGAGCATCTGGCCTTGGCCAGTGTTGCCTATTTGAAGGCGGTTGTCGAACTGCTCAAGGCCGATAGCGGCTCACGCGGCTCTCATCTGGTATTGGCTGACGACGGCATTGAGATTCATGCCGACGTCAAAGACCCCGACACCGGAAATCCGCTGCGTTTCAAGCCCGAAAACCCGACTTTGCGAAACTCAATTCTGCGTATTACGATGGACGACTCCGCCGAAGACCTGTTTGCCTGTCAAACCGTCCCAGTCAGGTCGGCCCCAAAGGATCGCAAAGCGTTTGAACCAGCGTGGACGGATTATCGTCATGGAAAAATCTATCAATAGGAGTTTAACGATGAGCAGACATTCCCGACATGATGTATTAGCTGCGATGAAGCGGATCGGTGTGGTGCCGGTGTTCTATAACGCCGATGTTGAAGTGGCCAAAAACGTCGTCATCGCCTGCGCCGACGGCGGTGCGCGATGCGTTGAATTCACCAATCGCGGCGACCGGGCGATCCATGTCTTCACTGCCCTGTGTGAATATCGGGACACAAAACGCTCGGACATAATGCTCGGCGTTGGCTCGGTTTGCGATGCGCCGACCGCGGCGATGTACATTGCCGCCGGGGCGGATTTTGTCGTTGGTCCCGTTCTGGATGAAGACGTCGCCAAACTCTGCAACAGCCGCAAGATTCCCTACAGCCCCGGCTGCGGCAGCGCAACGGAAGTCCACAAAGCCCATACGCTGGGTGTTGACATTTGTAAGGTCTTTCCCGGCGAGCAGGTTGGCGGCCCCGGATTTGTCAAAGCCGTCAGAGGCCCGATGCCCTGGACGGAGATTATGCCTACCGGCGGCGTCTCACCCACCTGTGAAAGCCTGACCGCCTGGTTCAAGGCCGGCATTGTCTGCGCCGGCATGGGGTCAAACCTGATTACCAAAGACCTGCTGGCAGCCAAGGACTACGCCGGCATCACAAAAAAGGTCAAAGAAACAATCGCGCTGATTAAAGAAATTCGCGGAGATCAATAATGACAGCTTTAACCATCAAACCCAAAGACCGGTGCAAATATGACATCCTGTCGCTCGGCGAGGTGATGATTCGCCTCGACCCCGGCGACAACCGCATCCACACGACCCGTCAGTTTAAGGTCTGGGAAGGCGGCGGCGAAAGCTTCAATTCCCGACTGCGGGATGAGTGTTTGAACATGGAGCTTTTTTACGGACTTCGTGACGCCCGTGTAACGATTGAAAATTATCGGTGCTATTACAACGAGCATCGGTTACATGGGGCGTTGGACGATGTGCCGCCGGTCGAATTCAAGCAGCAGTGGCTGGCGGAACATCCGGAATTTATCTTGGGGGCGCTGCCCCCAAACCCCCGGGATTTATCGCTTTGGGCATCAAAGCAGAAGACCGATGAGGAACGCCGGACAGCCACAGAGGGCTATCCGGCTTCTGCTCCGATGGCCGATCGGCGCTCCGGTTGCGTCCCCGCAGAGCCGTATCCTCCGACCGACAGAATCATCATAGGTAACTTTAACCCTTGACGCAAGCATGGAAATCAGTACAATAAAACGGATGTTCCGCTATTGGCCCGGCGAGGTTTTGTGATGTAACCGCCTTTTTATTAATGGGTTAGGCGTCTTGGGCGGTTTTCCTGCAGCTTCTTTCTACTGGCTACTTTGATGC
>SLRB01000332.1 GCA_007131165.1 Bacteroidales bacterium
AAACCCTTATGCTGTCATGAGAAGCCGTAAAATAATCTGTTGCATCGCCTCCTTTACGGGATGAAAAACCTCCCACAGCAAAACCGCTTCGGGTACCCTTAGACTGACCCTGCTCAAGATATATCTCAGCCAGTGAGGGTGTAATTAAAAGGTAGTCGGGTATACCAGACTTTCGGGATGAGAAACCTCCAACGGCAAAACCGCCACGTGTACCTTTTTCATCCGGATCATCGTCAACTGTTACCTGAACCATACCAGGATCAACCCGGAGGTACTCCATGTACTCCCCGTCCTTTGAGGCTGAAAAGCCACCCACGGCAAACCCTGCACGGCTTCCTTTGCCCTGTTCATCGATTATCATCTCGACGCCGTTCTGGTATACGGCGAACACTACCTGGACCTCGCTGTTCTTTACCTGGAAAACAGGCTCCTCCGGGTCATGGTGTGATCCTGAAAGCATTGAATATGATGATGCAGAAGATGCATGCATTGCAAAGGGGACCGGCATCATCTGCTGGACACCGGCAAGCCTGAAATCGTCGTTGTTCTCAGTATCTGTTTCCACCCCCAGGTAAAACTCACCGGCTTCCCAGTTTACGTCAACCAAAGAAGGTGCTACACTTTCCCCTGTTGGGGTACCGTGTCCTATAACCACTGAAAAGAGACCCCGAACGTCTGTTTTTACCTGGTGTGTCTCCTGATAAAACAGTCCGCTTTTAAGATTACTGCTTCCTGTTATGGAAAACCTTATTTGAATCGTCTTGTCTGCAATCACCCTTCCGTCATTGTCAAGGGCCACTGCCTGGTAGCTCATACCATCGGCATAGTCGTTACTAAAAGAAATGCCGGTAATAAATGAAAAGAGCAATATTATTGATGTAAAAACCTTCATTTTTAAGAATTTTAGGTTTTGGAACTGCCCTTATAACGGCAATGTTTCAAATGACACCTGCTGACCATATCCTGTTCCTACCTTGTTCTTGGCCCATGCCCTGACATAGTAGGTTGTACCTGCCTCAAGTTCATCAATATTAACCGAGAACACACCATTGGCTATGCCCGTCGCGGTTACAGCGTTACCTGTAGAAAGAGTGGGAGAGGGGGACTGGCTTATCACTACCCCATATTCCGTTATATCTGACATCTCTGTACCCCCCGCACTAAGTATGATACCTCCTGAGGTTACCGAGGCTGGGCCCAGGTTGGTAACATCGACTGTATACAATACAGGCACCGATTCGAAAGTTGTGGCAACAAAAGTCCCCTCCGAGCTTACTGCAAACAGCCTCTCGGGAGCAAAGCCGTCGTCTGTGGTGAACACTCCAAAACCTTCAGCCGGGCTTTTGCCGTCCTCCCTTATAAAGACGCTTGTGCGGTCAGGTGCCACGAAAAGCACATCGTGATTTTTGCCCTTTGAATCGTCAGCTTCGACCACGGCAAATCCGCCACGTCCCGAACCGGTATCATGAAGGTATATCCTGGTGCTGTCGGACGATATATTCAGGAATTCGGCATGGCCACCCTTCGAAGCAGAGAACCCGCCTACTGCAAAACCAGCACGGGAGCCCTTGGTTTCGTCATCTTCGAGAAGAAACTGTGTACCTGAGGGAGTTATATGAAGATAATCAAAGGCATCGGATTTTGAGTGTGTTGAAAAGCCGCCTACTGCAAAACCAGCCCTGGATCCCTTGACAGGTTCTTCATTAATACCAACCCGTACATATCCGGGATCTATTCTCAGGTACTCATAAAAGCTTCCCTGCTTTGATGAGGAGAAGCCTCCCACAGCAAATCCCCCTCTGGTACCCTTGGAAGGATCATCTTCAATATAGACCCTTACACTGTCGGCCGATACGAGAAGATAATCCGAAACATGATCACCCTTCTGAGAAGAAAAACCCCCGACTGCAAAACCGGCTCGTGATCCTTTGGCCATGTCTGTATCAAGTGTAAAAAGTGCACTTGATGCATCAAGGCTGAAGTAATCGGGCACCCCGCCATACTTTCGGGAGGAGAAACCGCCAACTGCAAAACCTCCGCGGGATCCCTTCTCATCAGGCGTATCATCAATAGTTACACTCACAGAACCGGGGTCAACCCTGAGATATTCCATATACCCTCCATCCTTTGACCTTGAGAAACCACCTACCGCGAAGCCGGCCCGTGATCCTTTTGCGGGATCATCGTCTATGTTTATCACCACTCCTGATTCGTAAACTGCGAAAACAATTTCGCCGTCACTGTTTTTTACCGAGAATATCGGCTCATCCTTGTCATGTCCCTCTTCAGGCTCTATGGTATGCAATGTTCCGGCTGAGCGGGCCCTGAAAGCAAAAGGGACCGACATCATCTGCTGTATATCCATAACCCTGAATGAACCGTCACGGTTAATGTCAAGCTCAACTTTCAGGAACATCTTTTCGGCACCCCAGGGAATATCAGCAAGTACTGCGTATCGCCCGTCGCCTGTATCGTCGCCATGGCCGATTACCAGTGAGAACATACCAAATGGGTCGGTATGTGCAGTATGCCTCTCCTGGTAGACAACCTCACCATCAGGCTCAGCTTCGAGAATTGAGAAACGGACATAAAACTGTTTGTCTTCTATTATTTTCCAGTCAGCGTCTGTGCCGACAATCTCATTACCATCAGCATCAAGGGCTACAGCCTGGTAGCTGATCCCGTCGGCCACCTGGGCAAGCCCATGGAGATAAGAGAATACTGCAAGAATAATTAAGAGGGTAAAGGTTTTCATATTATGTATATTATTATTGATTGGTTGTTTTGATCAAATGGCTATTATGAATTTGAAGCCGGTGCCGGGTATTAGAATATCATTAGTCTTTGTGAAGATCTGCCACCGGAATTGGATACGGTTACGAAATAGATGCCCGGAACAAGAGACTGCAGGTTAACGGTAATGCGCGTATCGCCGATATTGGTCAG
>SLRB01000163.1 GCA_007131165.1 Bacteroidales bacterium
CGGGGCCGGGATGAGCCGGCAGGCGGCCCGGTGGCCTACAGGGGCCACGAGGAGTTCCTGGCGGCCGGGCACGGTACGGAGAGTGGAGGTTCGCTGCTTATTACGGGCGGTGGTGCGAAAAACGCATTTCTCGCGGGACTGATTGCTGAGAAGGCGTCGCCGGTATACACCGTCATTCCTGACGAAAAACTGGTAGACTTCAAGGAGGCGGTGGTGTTCGCTTTTCTCGGGGTTTTGAGGATGCGGAACGAGGTAAACTGCCTGGCTGCAGTAACCGGTGCCGGCCGTGACAGTTCAGGGGGAATTGTTCATCTTGCCTGACCGGATTATTTCTTTCTTCTTATCTTTTTTATCAATTCTTCAGACTTTGCAGTAGCATTGCCGGAGTACTCAATCAATTTGGGACATTGCAATAAAATCTCACCAAACAATGGGATCAGGTCTTTCATGACATATTCGTGTACAACATCATTTCTTAATTCTTTTATCAGCCTTATATCTTCGGAAGAATCGATAACACCAGCCTTCTCCATTACCATTATTACATCTATCCAGGGCAATTGTTCACCCTCTTCGAGGTAGGCTATCCCCCTGAATACCTTATTAAACAAAAGATCGGCAGTTCTTGCGAACCGGCTTGTAAAGCTCTCAAATGCATCCATGCCATCATCTGACAGATTATTAATGTCAAACTCATTATTGCAAATATTATAAGAACGAATGAGCCATTTAAGGGATTCTTCAAGAGCTTTTAAATTTTCTTCAAGAATTGATGTATGGTCTTTGCGGTTCATCTTCACTCTCTTAATGGTATACTGGTTTTGTAAGCATATTTTTCAAATGCTGTTTCCGGCCTCCCGGTAATTATCAGATCAATTTTCCGGTTCCCTAATTTCTCCTTTAACCTCGCCCTGATTAGAAGTTTATCTTTGTATTGGAGCACAGAACTCAACACCAGAAGATCAATATCCCCTCCCCTGGCACTGTTATCAGTCCGCGACCCAAAAAGACGGATTCTGGCACCCGGATCCAGTTGCCTGATTGTATTTACTATAGCCTCTTTCTGTTCTTTATCAAGTCGCATATTTCAAAAGTAAGGATATTCCGGGATATTTGCGCAATAATGCTTCAATTACCCTGACCACTTCAGAAAAATGCCCTGGCGCCGAGCGAAAAGAGCCTTCCGTTATCGGGATAGCCTGCAACGGTAAGGTACCGCTGGTCAAGGATGTTCCTGGCCTCTGCAAAGACACGTGTCGAAAAACGGCCTGTAAAGGTGTAGCCTGCTGTTAAGTTGACAACAGTGAAGTCGCCAAGCGGAAACCTGCCATGCTCCTCCGTCCATGCCCTGTTCACAAAACGGTTGTTGTAGTAAGGCCCGGTATAGTTGACGTACAGATTTGCGTCAAAGCCTCTGAGCTCAAACTGCACTCCCGCGTTAAGTATCGTATTGGGCAGCCTCATGTCCTTTTCGGGTTCTGCACCTGCAAGGTTCTCCCCTCTCATAATCGTTGCATTGGCAAACAATGAGCTGTAAAGGGAGGGCAAAAGGGTGCGGCCCGCCAGCTCCAGCCCGTAACTGCGCTTGTCGATGTTGTGATACAGCTCTACCAGGCGGTCGCCTTCTGTAAGTAAAGTCTCTCCGCTAAGTTCCAGTGCATCGTTCCTGCTGATATAAAAGGCACTGACTGAAAATTCGTCGCGGCGGGCTGTCGTGTACCTGAACCCGAGGTCGTGCTGAAGGCGGACCTCATTGGCCGGCATGGTTCCCTGACTGTCGATGCTGCCCCGCCGGGGTGCGATGGTACCGCCTGAAAAATTGTAGTGGAGCGACGACCGTGGCGACAGGATATACGTGGCGCCCAGAACGGACTGCCACTCGAGGGGAGCCGGCTCGTCAGTTATCGGCTCCACATCACGGAATCCTGCTGCACTGCCTTCAATGCCGAAGCCGCCAAACTCCGCAATATATCCGCCGATCAGCCGCACCCCGCCATCCAGCAGGAACCGTCCTAACCTCTGCTCGTTAGCAATGACAGCCGACCAGGTATGGACATCACACGGCCGGCCCACATAGAAACGCTTGCCTTCGGGTGCCACCCAGTGGTTATAAAGAACGCCGGCCCTGAGGGTGTTGGACGGTGAGAGGGGACGGCTGTGCAGGAGGTTAATACCCCATTCCCAGTCCAGCTCGGTGTGCTGGGTAGCGGACTGCTGCGGGATATTGTAGACACTATAACTGAAGTCCCTGTAAGCCATGTTGGCCTGCAGCTCGGTAAGGGAGCCGTCATCGCCGCTGTAATCCATCTTTACCCACGAAAGCAGGGAGCGCATGGGGTCGATCTGCTCACGGCGGTTGGCAATGTTGGGCGCCCCGGGTTCTTCAATGCTGACCAGCTGGCGCAACCCACCTATATATGCACCACCGGCATCTATCTGGAGACGTGGACTGCCCTGCCAGCGGCCGCTGGCAAAAACAGTGGAGATCCTCTCCTTCCCGTTCCTTCCGGGGGGACCGTCAGTGCCGAAAAAGGAGGCTGAACCGCTGAAGGAAACATCGTTTATCTTGTTGCCGTACCGAAGGTTGGTTACATAATTGTTCTGCTCACCGTACCTTGCAAGCAACGAGGCGGTCTCCTGCTCAGGCATGCGGGTCCGTACATCAACAACACCGCTCAGGCCTGTAAGGCCCTTTACAAGGGCGCTGCTCGAGCGCACAACCTCAATCGATTCTATATCCATTGCAGAAAAGAAATATACGGTCTCTTCAAACTCTCTCTGCCACACCCCGTTTATGGAGTAGTCGGGATAGGGGTATGTCTGCCCGCGTACCGAGAAGAACTGTTTGGTCTTCCTGCCCCGTGTCTCAGTCCATCCCCCCGGTACATACATCACTGCATCGGTAAGGGTTACCGCTCCCTGCTTTTCTATCTC
>SLRB01000339.1 GCA_007131165.1 Bacteroidales bacterium
ACACGATGGCAACAGGGCCGTGAACAGAAGGATAAGTGACAGGGTTATTATTTTTGTTTTCTTCATAATCAATATATTAGTCATGAGAAAATTATTTGATTTTATTTGTCTCATTCTTTAATCTCTTTAGAAACTGACATTTATGCCAATAGAATATCTCCTCTGGAAAGGGTAACGGTAACCCGTACCATCGTCAGTTACAGCTTCGGGATCGAAAAAATCGGACAGTTCCGACCATTCGGCAAGGTTCTCGCCGCTGAAATATATCCTCAGTCTCTCTATATTCCACCTCTCTGTCATCGCCCTCGGCAAGGTGTAACCCAAAGTCAGGTTCTTCAGCCTCAAATAGGCTGCATTGAGCATGTACCCGGTATTGGGAATGCTGCCAATGCCGACTTCCCGGTTGTCTGCAAGCCAGGCCTGAAGCACAGGGTATTTGGCATCCGGATT
Organism: Bacteroidales bacterium; assembly: GCA_007131165.1. Taxonomy (GTDB): domain Bacteria; phylum Bacteroidota; class Bacteroidia; order Bacteroidales; family PUMT01; genus PXAP01. The sequence goes on from SLRB01000339.1 coordinate 451, forward strand.
TGCATGTGCAAGTCCGGCATCGATATAGGACTGCGAGTGCATTGCCATAAGGCCTTCATGGTCATCAGAAGCCCTGTAGAAATCAAACAGGTGCTCCCAGCCACCCTCATAGGGCTGCTGGTAAAATCCCCAGTAAAGATAGTGCTCAGGGTAAAAGTCACGTTTGCCTACACCCTGGAAAAAGACCCTCAGGTCAAAATTGTTCCAGTCCGCGTCAAAATTAAAACCATACCTGTACCTCGGCTGTGAATTACCGATTATCTTCATATCCTTCGGGTCATCCACAGTATAACCCTGCTCAATCACACCGTTACCGTCCTGGTCGATAAACCTGGGCCAGCCGGGAACAATGGTCAGCGCGCCCCAGGGTATTATCTGGCTCTGGTCAAGCTGGTCAATCTCCTCCTGGGTCTGGAAAAATCCGTCAAACTCCATTCCCCATATCTCTCCGATCTCCATCCCCTCATAATACTGGTCGAAGAATTTCTCGGGATTGTCAAAGCTGGTTATCCACGCCCTGCTGTCGGCCAGTATGAACCTGGTACGCAAATTCATCCGGCTACCAAGGACATCAAAACCTTCGCGGTAATTCAGGCTGAGCTCCCATCCTTTGGTTTCAAGGTCGGCTGCATTCTCACGCGGCTCGGAAGCGCCAAGTACATTTGGCAGCTCGCGCCCGAGTGTCAGCATACCCAGGGTCTCGCGTGTATAGATATCGAAAACAGCAGAAAATCTTCTCTGGAAAAAGTCAATATCAACCCCGAAGTTACGCGTGTTTACCTGTTCCCATGTATAGGCCGGAGAAACAAGTCCGGGTGAAGATATTGCAAGGGGCCTGGTATCACCCATTATATAACCGGCTCTGTAGGCATTCATGGATGGTATGTATCCGTAGGGGGAAACACTCTGGTTACCAAGTGCACCATATGATCCCCTCAGCTTGAACATGTCAAGCCAGTCAAGGTCCGCCATAAATGCCTCCTGGTCAATTCTCCAGGCTACAGAAGCTGATGGGAAAAAGCCAAAACGATCTTCACTGGGAAACCTTGAAGATCCGTCATACCGGCCGTTGAATTCAACTATATAACGGTCGTCATACATGTAATTGACCCTGAAAAAGGCACCCCTCACGGCCCAGTCCCTGTACCAGTCATCTATATTGGGATCGCCGGTTGCAAGCGAAAGAGCAGGCAGCTCCGATGAAATGACATTGGCAACATTGCTTATAACTGCATACTCCTCGTTATATTCCTGGTTGAAACCCAGTACCGAAGTTATGATATGATTGCCAAAAGGCAGGTTAAGGCTGCCGTAGATATTGGCAACGTGGTAATCGTAGGTGGTACGGTTTCGGTAAACCAGTGTGGAGCCATGCTCTCTGATATCTTCAGGTCCATGGCCTATCGAATACCTTCGATAATCGTAATTGTAGTTCCGCAGTTCCCTTCTTACCGTATAGTCGGCATTAAGTGTAAGACGGTCCTCAATAAGCGGTGAGATAAGGTTGAATGAGGTACGGAAAGATTCCCTTGCATCACTCAGGTCGCCTCCATCGGTAAGCCGTGCGGCATGACGGCCTACAGAGGTATTTGCCCATGTGCCGTCAGGATTCTTGTCCATAGCCATAGGCTCATGATTGTAAAAATCCCACATGGCCCAGTGCCCCCAGTCCCATCTGGAAGGCATAACCCTGTCGGTCATCGTAATAAGGGTATTGTTGCCGATGGTCAGCCAGTCAAAAGGCCGGTAATCGACCCTGCTGCGGATACTCCAACGGTCAAACCTGTCGTCGGCAATCTGAAGAGCCCCGTCCTGACGGTCGAACGACCCGGAAAGATAGTAATTGGTCCTCTCAGTCCGCCCGTCAAGAGAAAGCGAATAATTGGTTGACATACCGTAATCGGACAAAAAATATGAAATCCAGTCCTCGTTGCCCATATACTGCCAGGTTCCGGGATTGTCGGGATCCTCCCTTACGGCAGGAGCCGAATCGGGATCGTCGGAACGCTGCCTGGCCCATTCATACATATCGTCGCTGAAGCTGATATAATCCCATGGCGTATTGCTGGATGAAATGTCCTGAAGGCGCATGTATATATATGGGTCGCTTGTCTTGTTGGGAAGGACCGTGGGAGTGTCCCACGAGGTACGTGAAGAAAAATTAACATTGATACCTTCCGTGGTACCCCGGCGTGTCTCGATCAATATCACCCCGAAAGCGGCACGTGCACCGTAGATAGCGGCAGATGCAGCATCTTTCAGTACCGAGATACTTGCAACATCCTGCGGATCAAGCCTTGATAGCTCTCCTGCAGTTGAAGGGATGTTATCTATGAGTATCAGCGGGTCACCTTCATTTATTGAGGTAAATCCTCTGATATTAATACGCGGGTCGGTACCGGGCGAACCTTCAAGGTAATCGATATTAAGGTTCGGGATTACCCCCTGCAATCCCTGCGATACACTTGAGAT
>SLRB01000077.1 GCA_007131165.1 Bacteroidales bacterium
GAGCCGCCGCGTACGGTCCGCCTGGACCGAGTTGACAAGAACATGCGGGAAGTCATCGGCAAATGCCTTGAAGAGCATCCTGACAAGCGATATCAAACCGCCGAAGAGCTGAAAACGGCCCTGTTTGAGAAAAAGACATCCCTGGCTGTTGACAGCGAGGAGCTGGCCTGCCCGGCGTGTGGGTTTGAAAATGCCCCGGACAGCCGGTTTTGCCTGGAGTGCGGCGGGAGCCTGGCGTCGTTATTTCTCAAATGTCCCGGCTGCGATAAGGAACACCGCAAAGGCACGTCCTTTTGCAATGGATGCGGAGAGAACCTGGTGGTGCATTCGCTGTTGACTGCTGCCCATCAGGCCTTACGTATGGGCGATGCCGCGACTGTCGAAGAAAGGCTTGCCGCAATCGGTCAAGCCCCTGGCGCCCTTAAATCAAGCCAGCAAGAAGAACTGGAACATCTCAAGGATCAGCTCCAAGAGCGTAATAAGCTCATTGAATCGCTCCAGCATGCCGGCGAAAATAACGATTTTGAGTCGGTGTTAGACTGTATCCAGTCTCTTGGACGTATCAGCCCTGAGGATGACACGTTTGCTTCTGTCGAAGAAAAGGCCCGGCAAATGCAGCAGGAGTTTGTCGCATCCATGAACAATATCGACAGTTTGCTGCAACAGAATGATTACGACCGCGCGGCCGAAAATCTGGATATTCTTGGACGCAAATTTGCATCGTCATCGCAGATCGCAGAGAAAAAGGAAGACATTCTTCAGCAAAAAAAGGCGTACCAAACCAACTTGCGAAATGCCGCCAAAAGAGCAATTTTAGAACAGGCCCGGCAGGCGCTTCACAAAGGTGACAGTGAGCGGCTCAAAAGAGTCTTCGCGGAGGCAGGGCGCTATCATGATTGGGCGTCTAAGGAAAAGACTGAGTTTACAGAAATTAAGGAGGCTTTTCAGAAAAGAAAGACGTTGATACAAGACTCAAAAAAAGCATTGTCTCATAATTATATTGAGGCTTTGTATGATATTGTCGAGTCGCTGTGTAAAATCTGTCCGGGTGATCCAAAAATTGAATTACTCCGCCAGAGAGTCGATGATCTTCAGCAAAAATTAAGGCATGCACTAGATGCGGTCGATGCAGAGAAGCAGGCTAGAAATTTCGACACAGCGACAAAAATGCTTGCTAAACTTGAAAAACAATACCCCGAGAATGTGATGGTATCGGATAAAAGATGCGAGATTGTAAATAGCAAAAGAATGTATGAACAATACTTGGAGCGGGCAGAAGAGCAGGCTGAAAAGCTCGCCCTGATAAGAAAACTTGGAATTTTTTCTCTTGTTGCTCTTTTTTTAATAATTTTAATAACATTTTCAATACGACAGCACAAAAGTGCCGAGATTGAAAGATATAATTCTGCACAATCCGCCTATCAATCTGAATTCAATAAACACAGTCAGCTATTGCAACAGTATGGAGCTGCCAAATGGCAAGAAGTACAGCGGCAAGCGAGCATTGGCGACAGAAGCGCCGAAGATCCATCCTTAGGCGCAGCAGCCTATAATGCCGCTCTCGCAGGACTTCCGCAGGCGCTGGTAGAGTCAGTTGAGGTTGCGATCGACAACGCCCGAGCCGCCCGAGCCAGTGGCGATTGGCGGCAGGTACATAACATATTAAACGGCCTAACTGTCACAACATCAGAATTGGGTGGTCAGGGCAGCCGTTTGTCCACTGAAAAAACAGATCTCTTGGCCGAGGCCGAGGGGCATCTGGTTCCGACGTGGCATATTGTGACCAACGTGGATGGCCGTGACGTGCCGGCGACGATTACTGTGGGCAGTCAGACCTTTACCGCACCGCAGACCTTAAAGCTGGACAAGGGCAAAAGTTATACAGCAGAATTTACATATACATCCGGCAATAAACGCTACCGCGCCAAGCCGGTCAGTATTACGGCCAACTGGAAGGGTCGTCGCGAGCAGCGGGTCGCGTTATCCGAGCCTCGCCTGCCGCCAGGTTTACGCGAGGTGTCCAATGCCTCCTATCCCTCCGTTTCGGGTTTGGCCTCCGGCAGTGAACAGGCGCAGGACCGTCAGCGTGCGGCGGTGGAGGCGACAGGATTGCCCTTGGAGGTCGAGTGCGATAAGACGGGGATGCGGTTTCGCCTGATTCCCGCCGGTTCCTTTATGATGGGCGATACGCTCAGCCCGGAAGAAGTTCACGCCAGATGGCCGGGCGGCCAGATTGACTTGTACAAGCGGTCTCACCCGCGTCGTCGTGTTCAGTTGACTCAGGGTTTTTATATGGCTTCTTCTCCTGTGACCCGCGGCCAGTTTGCCCGGTTTGTACGGGAAACGGGCTATAAGACTGATGCCGAGAAACAGGGCAACGCATTTGCATTCAAAGATAATCAATGGGGCGTACAATCGGGCGTGTATTGGAGAAATCCGCTGTTTGAGCAAAACGATTCTCACCCGGTGGTGTGCGTCAGTTATAACGACGCGATGGCCTTTTGCCAATGGCTTAGCCAAAAAGAAGGCAAGACCTATACCCTTCCGACCGAGGCCCAGTGGGAATATGCCTGCCGTGCCGGCGCCGATACAACGACATGGTATTGGGGCGACAATGAAAGCGGCGCCCAAGGCCGCGCCAATGTGGCAGATGAAGGACATTGGAGTCCTGCTTTCAAAGGCGTCAGGGACGGCTATAAATTCACGTCTCCGGTGGGGTCGTTCACTCCGAATGCTTTTGGTTTACACGATACAATCGGCAATGTGTGGGAATGGTGTCAGGATTGGTTTCAGGACAATTATGAGGGCCTTCCTGCGGTTGACCCGACTGGTCCGCAATCCGGGAGATTCCGCGTGTTGCGCGGCGGGTCGTGGTACGATGCTCCAAGGTTCTGCCGTGCGGCGGACCGCGATGGGAGTAC
>SLRB01000148.1 GCA_007131165.1 Bacteroidales bacterium
CCCTGCGGAAAGAGATGAAGCGATACAGGATCAGGCTTTAGTTTCTCTTAAAAACCCTCCTCTTGTAGGTGCGGATAGTCCGATCCGTGCGAAGCAAAAACCGGAGTTAAAACTACCTCCTGTTTCCGTTTTGAATTTTAAATTATCATTGTTTTCTTTGCCGTTAATTTAAATCAAAATCCGAGTAACATGCAATTTGAAAAGCAGTATGTACAACCCATAGGAGTGGCAATATTGAGGCTGTTAGGCTATGCAGCCATCCTTTACGGCATCAGTGAGCTGATCTACCTCGACTCCATAACAGAGACCCGCACCGGCAAGTTTGGCGAGCATTCCTTTACCGAGTGGACACAGGAGATATTTATCCTCCTCTGCTCAATCATTTACTTTACACTAAGCAGGTACGACCGCACCATAACCGGCTTTACCGGCATGCTCTCGGGTATGGCTCTGATGGCCTTTATCAGGGAGTACAACAATTACTTTCACACCTGGTTCAAGGGAGCATGGCAGATGTTCGTTCTCATGGCCCTGATCCTGACTGTAATCTATGTTTACCACAACCGGCACAGCCTTGTAAAGCCATTTTATGATTACCTCAAGCTGCCCGCCTTTGGTGTCACCATGTCGGGCTTCGTGTCGCTTATGGTCTTTTCGAGGCTCTTTGGCCGGGGCAGGATGTGGCGCAACATACTTGAGGTTGACGACCTTGGCGAGGGCCCTTACCGCTGGGTCAAGAACGCCGCCGAAGAGGGCACCGAGCTGCTGGGCTACGCCCTGATCCTTATCGGCACCCTTGAATACGCCTGGTTCATCTGGGACAAAAAGCGGCGGGAAAGAACAGCCCGTTAATGTTTGAAAAAGTACAAAATTTCTGTTTACAGTCGTAGCCGCTTCGCTTTTCCATTAGCGAAGCTGTGCAATCCGGTTATTTAGTTTATCTTAAAAACCCGCGTCTTTTAGGCGCGGCAATGTCCTGGCGGGGCTTTGCCCGAAAGGCATGTGCGCTAATAAAATTCGCGGTGCGCAGCAAATATCGGGCTTAAAGCCACCTCTTTCAGGGGTGGATAGTCCTGTTTTAGCGAATTTCTTACTTTATCACGAGGAGGAAAATACAGATTTTATTGACAGCCTTGACGAGGAATTTCTCAATTGAAGTATTTACGGTAGAAGACGAGGGTTATCAGCACCCCTGTGGTGATGGCCGTATCGGCCAGGTTGAATACCGGCCTGAAGAAAATTAACCGGTCGCCTCCCAGGAACGGGAACCATTCAGGGTAGTGTCCCTGGATAACCGGGAAATACAGCATATCGACCACCCTGCCGTGCAGGAAGCCTGCATAGCCCCCTTCTTCGGGAAACCATTGTGCAGGAGTCATGAAGCTCTCCGAAAATATCATCCCGTAAAAGGCGCTGTCGATTATGTTGCCTATAGCGCCGGCCAGTATCAATCCAATACTCAGCACCAGTCCCTGCGGAGCCTCCTTCACTATGAGGTGCTTCATGTACCATATGATACCGAAAACAGCCAGTATGCGGAACAGGCTGAGGGCCAGCTTGCCGTATTCGCCGCCTATCTCGTAGCCGAAAGCCATGCCGTTGTTCTCGGTAAAATGGATCAGGACCCTGTCCCCTATAAGAGAGATCTCCTGGCCGAGGAACATGTTTGATTTGACCCACAGCTTAAGTGCCTGGTCGGCAATAATGACAAGTAAAACCAGCAATAAAGATTTTTGGGTGATATTAAGCCTCATTACAATTTGTTTTCTATTCAGAGACAGCCAAAACCATGCCATAAAATTACAGGCAGGGGTATAACGAAAAATGACCGGGAGCGATAAGTCCGCTCCCAATCATCTGCATCGCTGTTATTTATTATGGTCAACGCTGCCTTTGCTTGGCTTCCATGCTCAGTGTCGCGTGAGGCACTGCCCTCAACCGGTCTTTCGATATCAGCTTGCCCGTTTCCCGGCAAATGCCGTATGTCTTGTGCTCAATACGCACCAGTGCAGCCTGCAGGTGCTGGATAAATTTTTGTTGCCTCTGGGCAAGATTTCCAGCTTCCTCTTTGGATAGGGTGGAGGCACCTTCTTCAAGCACCTTGAAAGTGGGCGAAGTATCCTGTATATCATTGCTGTCGCCCTGTGTAATAGTGCTCTTCAGGATATCATAATCCTTTTTTGCCTTGTCCAGCTTATCAAGTATAATCTGCTTGAATTCAGCCAGCTCCTCATCCGAAAACCTTGTCTTCTCCTTCTCTGCCATGTCTTAAAATTTTTATAAAAATAGTATTTTTTTCGATATTAAAAACATTTAACGAGCCGGACGGCGCGATATTGCTTTCTTATGTTCCAAAAAGGCATTTTACCGTCCCGCAAACGCCCGCGAAGCCTACGTTTCGCTTTCCCCCTCCAGCCGTTCTATCTGTATGAGCGTCTCTACCCCCTCGTCGATCTCCACGGTACGAGCGTTGTTACTGCTCATCTCCTCCACCAGCTCGATTGTGGCTGCGAGGGTTTGCGAACCGATGTACTCCCTGTGCTTCTCTACCGCATCGTTCAGCGCCTCGTGCTGCCTGATGCTTATCCGTATCTTGTCGGTTACATCGAACCCGCTCTCCTTGCGCAGGTTCTGTATCCTGTTGATGAACTCCCTTGCGATACCCTCCTCTTTCAGATCGGTCGATATATTTACGTCAAGCGCCACTGTAAGGTTACCTTCGTTAGCTACCAGCCATCCGGGTATATCCTCCGAGATGATCTCCACATCATCGACGGTTAAGTTCACCGTCTCACCCTCTACCGTCAGCTCCCTGCTTCCTGCAAACTCGAGTCCGCTAATATCTTCCTGTGAAAAGCTCCCGATAGCCGAGCTTATTGCTTTCATCAGCTTTCCGTATTTC
>SLRB01000111.1 GCA_007131165.1 Bacteroidales bacterium
GTCTATGCCTGCCTCAAAGGCAAAAGCTTCATCAAAGAGGATATTTCCCTCCTTTATCCTGAAATTTTTCAAATCAAGAAGTAACTCGTTGAACATTACGCCCATACTCCTGCCGGCAACCAAAAACTCCTGCCGGCCATGTATCATAAGTCCGTCCAGCGAGATTCCGGCACTCTCAATATAAAATTCCAGCACTTCATCATTTGTGGGAACTGTCCACAAAAAAGGTTCGTCAATAGCAAAATCGAGTTCGGTGAATTCACCTGTTACCAGGTCAATTCCCAATCCGCCGCCAAACTGGTTGGTGCCTCCTGACTGGACGGGGAATTCAAGATATGCCTCAGCATCCAGCAGGGCAACCTGTCCGTTATCACCTGAACTGAAAGTGAGTTCCGAATCTGTTACCACAGCCTCATAAGGTCCCGCAGAAACCGGGCAGGCAGGTACAATACCGGTAATCACGCCAGAAATTATACCCTCGCTGTTCATGGTAAAATCTTCCGCGCCAAGCTCAAGCGCTGAATCCCCGTCACAATCAAACGGAGTGCCAAGCGACATAGCTGCATCCAGCTGCAAATAGCCGTCAATTGAAAACTCGTCGGATTCAACAACACCCGTCAGTTCACCTCCAAGCTGGCTGATTGAAAGCACATAACCGGCACCTATATCAAATCCGCATTCCTCATCGGCAAAATAGGTTGAAGGCATTACAGCAGAAAACTCACCGCCTGCAAATTGCGCATTTTCCACATCGAGTGATAAATTGCGCAGGCATGGCGGCATGTGATCAGGAAACTCCGGAAAGGTAAGCTCAAAATCAAACTCAAAATCCCAGGGGCCGGGAAGATCGCCGTCCCAGTCAAACCAGGGGAATGTAAATTCAGGAATGGTAAATGAGGTGAGCCGGGCGCCGAAACCGGCAAGGCTAAGTTGAGGGATTACAAAAAGATCGTCGTAGTCGAAATGAACTGGTGGAAAATGTATACCTTCCCTGTCTATTGTTACACCATACAATTCGGGAAGCTCAAGATCATCAAAAGATGGGAATTTAAGACCGGCATCAAACTCAAAACCAAAATCCCAGGTGTTCGCAACCGGATCATAGCCAATGTAAGGATCTTCAATGCGCATTATCTGCATCCCGGCAATGCCAAGATCGATGTCAGGCAAATGGTGTGTAACAGGCGGGGCACGGATATCAGCGGCCACTCCGGTTTCTGATGATATATCAAGCGTTACGGGTATATCGTAATGATCCTGGCCGGGTGCATTCAGCCTTAATGAACTAATGACATTGAATTCATATTCAAAAGAGTGGTTTTCTCCGCCAATTAAAATATTTCCACCCACCGTACCCAAATAAAGAGTGGCCAGATCGGTTCCCGGTACCAGCGGCACTTCGTAATCAACCGGGCATGAAGCCGAAAATTCGGCAACATCACCTGTTATAATCATATCAGGAATATAGCAGGGTGTCGGCTCATCAAAGAAACTGAGCTGTGCATCGGCAGACAGGTATGCTCCTGGAAAAACCGCGGTTATTGTATTAACTGCCAGTTCAACAGGATGAATACCATATTCGAACAGGGGCTCGCCCGACGGTCCTGTTGCAGTTACGGTGCCGGATAACCCTGCGGCAGAAATGCCAAGCGTTCCTTCAGCCTCAACAAATTCCCCGGAAGGGTCAACAATGCCGGCATCTACTGTTAACCCCTCCGCTAAACTCCATTCTATCCTTTCAAGAGAAACCACCTCTCCCACGCCCTGAACCGGAAACAACTCTCCCCTGATATCACCGTCAATATATCCTCCTGTTATAACAGGGTTTTCAAGATCTCCGATCTGAATCTCAAGATCATGGCAATAAACATCAACCTCTGTATATCCCCCGGTGTTTCCGGCAAAATCCAGCCTCAAAGTAGCAGTCCCATTCAGGGTAAGGGATTGTGAACCAGTAGTAATATTTATTTCATCCAGGCCAATTAGTTCAGCAAAGCCCGGCACGAGCTCAATCCTGTCAAGCTGATCTGTATCTATTTCACCAAAATAATGGCTCGCGTTAAACATGTGTATCCCGGTTTGCCCATAGTCACTTATCGGGATCTGTCCGTTTACCTCACGGGCACGTATCTGCCAGGCAAATTGCTTTCCATTCTCAAGTGGAAGATATTCATTGGTATATACAAATGCAGGCTGACTGGTAGTGATTCTTGCATGCTCACGGTTGGCCTCAATGGCCTGCAAGGGTGTTTGCCCGTCCATCACCTCGACAATCAGCAGCTCATACTCAAACTGGAACATCGGCATCCCGATAACAGGCGTCCATGAAAATACCGGGAAGACCGGCGACACATTCCCGCCATCAACCGGAGATACCAGAACAGGGGGTTGGGGGAACCTTATCTCAAAATGGGTGTGTGAAGGGACGGAGGAGATCATTACAAAAGGATCGGATGGTCTGACCTCTACCTCAAGCATATAGTTACCTTCGGGCAGAACTCCCTCTCGCACAAACTGCTCCTGCATCTGTGCAGAGATCTGCCTGACAGGATCGCCCGGGAATCTGATTGAGGGTTCATCATCAAAGGTCCGGTATACATAATTTCCAGGCGTAAGCACCACGGGAAATGAACCAACTCTGAACAGCTCTTCCTCATTCCTGGAAACAGTCACCTCTACAATGAATTCAACAGGTGCAGGATCTGGATTGTTATACTGTATCTGTATATGATACTGGCCCTGATGATAATTTCTCTCAAGATCGTTCAAATAGGGTGAGGAAAGAACTGGGGGCACACCCGATACCATAACCTGAACCGTTCCCTGGGAAGATGATTTTAGTGGAAATAAAATAAGTAGAATCAGACATAAAAACGTTAAATTAAACCATCTGA
>SLRB01000093.1 GCA_007131165.1 Bacteroidales bacterium
AAGACAAATTGATAAATTTTTATTAACTTGAATATGTTTCCCCATACGGACATATTCAATGGATATATTTGCCTTTATATTTTATTGCACCGGCAGGTCAGCCGTAAGGTTGCTTATGCCGGTGTTTGTTTTTTGCGTTACTTCAACCCAGCTCAGTGCAAACGAGAACTATCCGCTTGGGAGCAGGCCTGCCTCTATGGGTAACGCTTTTGTGGCCATCAGCGATATTTGGTCGGTTCACCACAACCAGGCCGGCCTTGCCCGGCTGAGGTCATTCCGGGCAGGCTTTCATCATGAGAACCGGTTTATGGTACCCGAATTCGGGTTGCAGGCTGTTGCCGGTGTTTTTCCTGTGCGTCCCGGCACGATTGGGGTGAGTTATACATATTTCGGCTATACCCGTTATAATGAAAGCAAGTTGGGGCTTGCATTCGGAAGGGGGTTTGGAGAAAGGTTCTCTGCAGGAGTGCAGGTTAATTATCTCTACACACATATTGCCGAAGACTATGGTGATACCGGCAGTGTTACGGTAGAAGGGGGTTTTATGGCTGAGCCTGTTGATGGCCTGTTTGTTGCAGCACATATATATAATCCCACACGGGCAAAGAGATATACCTACTATGGCGAGCCGGTACCTACTGTTATGCGTTTTGGGGTGTCAGGCTACCTGTCCGGCCGGCTCCTGGCGGCAGCCGAAGTTGAAAAGGATTTTGACAACAGGATGATCTTCAAAGGGGGGGGTGAAATAAGTTTTATGGATTCCCTCTGGCTGCGCACGGGGTTAACGACCGATCCTGTGCAGGCATCCTTCGGTATTGGCTATGCTATCGGCGGACTGACAGCCGACCTTGCATTTACCAATCATCAGGTGCTTGGCCTGACACCTCATTTTTCAATCAGTTATACTTTCTGATGAGAAGGCTTTTCATTCTGGCACTCTACTTGCCGTTGCATATTAATGGGCCGGCACAGGTAAATGACCCGTACCGGGTAATTGAAGAACTTATAGAGGAACTGGCTGTTGATGATGGGTTTTATACCGACCTGGAAAAGATCTATGATGAACTGTTGTTTTTAATGGATTACCCGGTTGACCTGAACAGTGCAGAGGCTTCAGATCTCAGGGGCCTGCACTTTATCAATGAACTGCAGATTGCCAATCTTATCAGCTACAGGCAGGTGATGGGCAGATTTGTTACGTTGTATGAGTTACAATATGTTGAAGGCTTTTCACAGGATGATATCAGAAAAATACTTCCTTTTGTAACAGTGGATGATAAAATGCCTGCCATCACCCTTTCGGCGGCTGATGCACTCAGGCGGGGGCGCCACCAGTTTTTTGCACGGGCTCAGCAGGTGTTGCAGCAGCAACGGGGCTACTCTTCAATATCTGCTGAAGATCTTGCCTCAAGTCCGAATTCGCGGTACCTGGGGAGTCCACTTAAGGCCTACACAAGGTACCAGTTCAATTACCGCAATCAGGTACATGCCGGATTTGTTGCCGAAAAAGATGCAGGCGAGGAATTCTTTAAAGGTGGCAACCCATACGGGTTTGACTATCACACTTTTCATCTACAGATTAATGATCTGGGAAGAATAAAGACAGTAACACTGGGCGACTACCAGGCTGGTTTTGGTCAGGGACTGGTTTTGTGGTCGGGCCTTGCTTTCGGCAAGTCATCGAATACTCTTAACATAAGGAAAAACCAGCGCGGTTTACAGAAGTATTCATCAACCGATGAGAATAAGTTCTTCAGGGGAGCGGGTATCACTTACAGGTTGTTTGAAGGGGCGGAGGCAACCTTTTTTGCATCGAGGAAGAAGATCGATGCCTCCGTGTCGGGTACCTGCACTGACGGAAAAATCATTGAGGTATCTGCACTGCCAAATACCGGACTCCATGCAACACCCTCGCAGATGGCCGGTAAGAACGTGCTGGGAGAGACTATTCTGGGGGGCAACCTTAATTTTAATCATAGCTTGTTCAGGGTAGGCGCTACGGTAATGTCAATTGAATATGATGCTTATCTCAACCCCCCTGAAAGGATCTATAACCGTTATGATTTCAGGGGCAGCAGCAATATGAGCGGAGGAATTGATTACCAGTTTTCGGCCGGGCCGGTAATGTTTTTTGGTGAAGGTGCGGTTAGCAGCAGCGGAGGCAAGGCCTTTCTTGCCGGTGCAATGTCGAATCCTGCACCGCAGATCAGCCTGTCTGCCCTGTACAGGCGATATGACCGCAACTACCATGCGTATTTCAGCAACGGTTTCAGGGAAAACACCCGCACTGCCAACGAGGAGGGGTTTTACCTCGGTACGGTATTACATCCCTACAACCGCTGGAAATTATCTGCTTACTTTGACCTCTTCTCATTCCCGTGGCTAAGGTACGGGGCATATGCCCCATCTGCAGGCATTGAATATTTTATGCAGGCTGATTTCAGCCATTCTCGTAACCTTCACATGTACTGGTCCTTCCGGCAAAAGTCTAAACCAGTAAATGCACCTGCAGGAAGCACTAATTTAAGGGTGCTTGAAGATGCCGGGATAACCAGGTTGCGTTATCATATTAGCTATTTTGCCGCTTCAACCCTGGAGTTCAGGAACCGGGTAGAGATGTCGGTATACAGAAGGGAGTCACGTTCCCCCGAAAGGGGATACCTGCTTTACCAGGATGTCCTGTATAAGCCTCACCGTGTTCCTTTATCACTTGCCTTCAGGTATGCGTTGTTCAGCACCGACACCTATAATGCCAGGATCTTTGCCTATGAGAATGATATACTGTATGCCTTTTCCATACCTGCATATTATGACAAGGGGTACCGGACATACCTGTTGTTGCAGTATAAAGCAGGTGAAAAGACCGACCTGTGGCTGAGGTATGCCTTAACAGTGCTTCCTGACAGAGAAAGTATCGGTTCAGGCCTCAACACGATTGACGGCAACAGGAGGTCTGAGCTTAAGGCACAGGTCAGGTTCAGGTTTTGATTTCGTGTTGTGCAGCAATGACCGGGTAATTGCCATCATTGCCAGGTGTGGATAGTCAGGCTTTAGTTACCTTGCTGCTAATTGATGTATTAATGTCATAATGGTCAGTTGTCCCAGTCTGCGCCCTCTTCCCGGGTTTTTATGTCTCTTATGTTGAGCTGCCAGCTGGAATTACCCCTGAAAACATTTTCTTCTACCGTATAGCAGGCATCGAAGGGAATACCCAGGCCGATCAGCTTGTAATGCTCTGCCTGGTTAAATGCTATTGCCGGGAACATATGTCCCGGATCCTCTTCACTAAAAACCTCCATTTTGAGGTGCTCTTTTGTTGGCCCCACTATCTTTATGCCGGGCCCTGCCACGAGCTTCTCTGATTTAAACACGGGGGAGGTGTTATCAGGGCCAAAGGGTTGAAACTGCTGGAGAATTTTGCAAAAATTGCTGTCGATATCCTTTAATGAGATAATTGCGTCCACATCTATTTTGGGAGATAGTTGCGAAGGTGTAATTTTCCCACTTACAAGCTTTTCGAAACGTTGCCGGAAATCTTCCACATTTTCCAGTTTCATAGTCATTCCAGCCGCATACATATGTCCCCCGAAATTTTCCAGCAGATCGCTGCATGCTTCCACAACCTGGTATATATCGAAGCCCGGAACCGATCTTGCCGATCCTGTGGCCATGCCATTGGACTCGGTAAGAATGACTGTTGGCCTGTAATATGTTTCTATCAGCCTGGAGGCAACAATACCTATCACTCCTTTGCTCCAGCCGGCGCTGAAAAGCACCGTTGACTTCCGGTCGTCAAAATTGCTGTCGGCCGCTATCATCCTGATAGCCTCCTGGGTGATCTTCCTGTCGACATCCTTGCGGTCGGTGTTAAACTCATCGATCAGTCCGCCGATTTCCCTGGCAAGGTGATCGTTTTGCGAAACGAGAAGCTCAACGGCCGTATTCCCTGATTTCATGCGGCCTGCAGCATTGATCCTGGGGCCGATACGGAAAACAATATCGTCGATACTGATCTCTTTTCTTTCTATTCCGGCAATTCTTATGATAGACCTTAACCCGAAACATGGATCTTCATTGAGCTGTTTCAACCCGTAATGCGCAAGAATCCTGTTCTCGCCAATAATCGGGACTATGTCGGATGCTATGCTTACCACTACCAGGTCGAGGTACCGGAGCAGCTCTTCCATTTTGTAGTCGCTGTTGATGGTGAGGGCCTGCATCAGTTTGAACCCGACACCGCAGCCTGAAAGCTCTTTGAAAGGATAATTGCATTCTGGCTGCTTGGGATCAAGTATAGCAACTGCATCCGGAATCGTTTCGCCCGGCATATGATGGTCGCAAATAATGAAATCAATATTTTTGGATTTTGCATATTCAACTTTTTCAACTGCCTTGATACCGCAATCAAGGGCAATTATTAGCCGGATGTTGTTATCTGCTGCAAAATCAACTGCCTTCTTGCTTACACCGTATCCCTCCGAATACCTGTCGGGAATGTAAAAAGAGATATTGGGGTAGTGCAGCTTAAGAAATGAGTATACCATTGCAACTGATGTTGTCCCATCTACATCGTAGTCGCCGTAAATCAGGAGATTCTCATTTTTTCTTATGGCTGTTATGATCCTTTCGGTTGCCATTCCCATATCTTTCATTAGAAATGGGTCATGCAGGTCCGAAAGCTCCGGTCTGAAGAAGACCCTGGCCTGGTCAAAGGTCTTTATATTTCTTTGAACCAGCAGGTTGGCCAGAGCCCGGGTGATGTTCAGCTCCGAGGCCAGCTTGTCGACCTCATCGATGTTTCCCTGGTCTTTTATTATCCATTCTCTTTCCATACCTGGAGATCATTTTTAGTTTACCTGAGTTCCATCTCAAAAACAGAGGTCAGGTTTCTTTTCAGACTTTCCCTGACTTCATCGACATCCATGGCTGCTCCCAGTTCCTTTTCCATGGAAGTAACTCCTTTGTCAGTAAAACCGCATGGATTGATATGGCTGAAATAGCTTAGGTCGGTATTTACATTAAATGCGAAACCGTGCATGGTGACATGCCTGCTGGCACGCACACCTATGGCGCATATCTTTCTTGCCGATGAGGGATTGCCGGGATCTATCCACACCCCCGATGCTGACGGCATTCTTGCTGTTTCAATGCCGTATTCTGATAATGTGCGGATTATGCCCTCTTCAATGTTGAAGATATACTGCCTGATCCCAATTCCGAAAGCTTCGAGGTCAAAAATTGGATAACCCACTATTTGTCCGGGACCATGATATGTTATATCGCCGCCACGGTCAATCCGGTAGTAGTCCGCTCCGATCCTTTCAAGAAAAGCAGGATCGATAAGAAGGTTATGCTCGGTACCGCTTTTCCCTAAAGTATAAACATGGGGATGTTCGCAAAACAGCAGATAACCGGCATCCGGCCCGGATTCAGGGGTTGTTTTTACCTGCCTGCTTTTATTTTCTAATAGAATGTTAAATAGTTTTTCCTGATATTCCCATGCTTTTTTGTAATCAACGGACCCGAGATCCTGATAATTTACTGTTTTTGACATATTTTTTATTATTCATATCTTCACTTGGCGTAGCATGCCTGTCAGCCTGCCATGAGGAGCGGACAAGGGGACTGCTTTCAACGAAGTTGAATCCCTTTTCAAGTCCTATTCTGCCGTACTCTTCAAATACCTCCGGCCTGATGTATTCCACCACCGGCATGTGCCCGGCGGTTGGTGCCAGGTACTGACCGATGGTCATTATTACGCATCCTGAATCCAGCAGATCGTCCATGGTTTCATAAACTTCCTCTTTTTTCTCCCCCAGACCCAGCATAATTCCAGACTTTGCCTTTAATCCTAAAGATGAAATAAGACTGATCACCCCGAGGCTTGTTTCGTATTTTGCCCTGCTTCTGATAAGCGGAGTGAGTCGCTTTACCGTTTCAAGGTTGTGCGATATAACATCGGGACGAAGATCTGTTATTTGTCTGATCAGAGAATGATCGCCGTTAAAATCAGGAATAAGTACTTCGATGGAGGTATGCGGATTGACTTCTTTTATACATTTTATAGTCTCTGCCCAGACAGCAGCACCCCCATCCGGCAGATCGTCTCTGTCGACCGAAGTGATCACGCAATGTTTTAACCCAAGTAGACGGACAGATTCTGCAATCCTTGCGGGTTCGGTTTCATCGGGTGGTGCCGGCTTTCCGGTTTTCACCCCGCAAAACTTGCAGTTACGTGTGCAAATATCACCCAGGATCATGAATGTGGCAGTTCCACGGCTCCAGCAATCACCTATATTGGGGCAGTTGCCGCTGGAACAAATGGTATGAAGATGGTGCCTGCGGGTCAGATTCTTTACTCTGGAATAGTCGTGACCCATGGGTAACTTCATCTTCAGCCATTCAGGCAGTCTTTTTGTTTTTTCCTTCATTCTGCGCTTACCCTGTGATGTTACCCTTACAATTCAGTGTATAAAATTACATCAAATTATTCTAAAAAATAAACGGGCTTAACTATAATTTTAATTAACTGCGGTTGATGGGCATAGGACAAGGTGGCCGGGCCAGCCTGAGCATGGCTGGTGGCAGGTGACTAATTTGCTGAATTTTTGGGGAGCAGGTTATCTACAATAAAGCCAGGGTATGATTATCCCTTACAGGTTATCCGCCCGGCTTTCCGCTAATGAGGATTTGTTCTATCTTTGCAAAAAATTTTCAATAATGGATCATTTGCATTTAAGCGAGCAGGAATTAATCAGAAGGGAAGCACTTGAGGAGCTTCAGAAGCTCGGGATCGACCCTTTTCCTGCCGAAACTTTCGATATCAATGTAAGTTCACGTGAGATACATGATAATTTCACCCCGGAATCCGGTGGTTACGGCGATGTTGCCCTGGCTGGCAGGATCATGAGCAGGAGGATCATGGGAAATGCATCATTTGCCGAGATACAGGATCAAACCGGGCGGATCCAGATCTATATGAGGCGCGACGATCTTTGTCCGGGTGATGATAAAACGATGTACAATACTGTTTTTAAAAAACTTCTTGACATCGGCGATATTATTGGTATAAGAGGATTTGTTTTCGTAACGCAGGTAGGAGAAATATCTGTGCATGTGAAGGAGCTGAGGCTGCTTGCCAAGTCGCTTCACCCCCTTCCGGTAGTAAAGGAGAAAGACGGAAAGACATATGATGCATTCAGCGACCCTGACCAGCGTTACAGGCAGAGGTATGTCGACCTGATAGTAAACCCGGATATAAGGAATGTATTTATCCGGCGGACACGGCTGGTAGATTCGATGAGGAATTTCCTGAACAGCAAGGGCTACCTTGAAGTTGAAACACCTGTTCTTCAACCTATATACGGTGGTGCTACAGCAAGGCCTTTCACAACTTACCATAATACGCTCGACATGACCCTGTACCTGAGGATTGCCAACGAGCTGTATCTTAAAAGGCTTATTGTCGGAGGGTATGAAGGAGTATACGAGTTTTCCAAGGATTTCAGGAATGAGGGGATGAGCCGTTTTCACAATCCCGAATTTACCCAGATGGAACTATATGTTGCCTACAAGGATTACTTGTGGATGATGGACCTCTTTGAGGAGATGATAGAAAAGGCAGCAGTCGACATTACCGGTTCAACAATACTGAAGGTCGGAAATAAGGAAATTGATTTTAAGCGGCCGTGGAAGCGGTATACAATGTATGAGGCGATCGAAGCTTTTGCAGGCATTGATATTTCGGGCATGGATGAGGCACAATTGCGGGTAACTGCCGGTAAACTCGGGGTTGATGTTGACAAAACCATGGCAAAGGGCAAGATAATAGATGAGATATTCGGTGAACTGTGTGAGCCAAACCTCATACAGCCCACCTTTATTACCGATTATCCTGTGGAAATGTCACCCCTGGCCAAAAAGCACAGGTCAAAGGAGGGGCTGGTTGAAAGGTTTGAGGCTATTGTCAACGGCAAGGAACTATGCAACTCCTTTTCAGAATTAAATGATCCAATTGATCAGCGTGAGCGTTTCATGCAACAGCTTCAGCTGGCTGAGAGGGGAGACCAGGAAGCGATGATGCTGGATGAGGATTTTCTGAAAGCGCTGGAATACGGGATGCCGCCGACAGCAGGGCTGGGTGTTGGCATCGACCGGCTGGCTATGATAATGACCAATTCAAACTCAATACAGGATGTGATATTCTTCCCGCAGATGAGGCCGGAGAAAAAAGCCAGGAAGGATGATATACCGGTATTCGAGGAGGCCGGGATACCCACCGGATGGGCTGCTGTATTGCAGAAGCTTGGATATGCAAGTATAGATAATGTCAGGGAAGCAAAGGCCGGGAAGCTGCACAACCAGTTATGCGGCTATAATAAGAAGCACAAACTCGGGTTGAATAACCCATCGGTTGAAGAAGTTGAAAAGTGGACAGACAGGAAGAAATAGTGGCCGGAAAAGATAAAAAAATCGGGCTGATAGGAAGCGGTAGCTGGGCAACTGCCCTGGCAAAGATACTTCTGCTCAATACGGGGAAACTGAACTGGTATATCCGGAACCCTGCCACGATTGAGTATATGAGGGAAAGCGGACACAATCCCAGGTATCTGAGTGCGGTAGCTTTTGATCCGGCCAGGATCACTTTTTATAGTGATCTTGAAAAGGTTGCAGAAGATTCATCGGTTTTGATTTTTGCCGTACCTTCGGCATATCTCAGAGATATGCTTGCAGGTGCAAATATTAGCCTGGATGGGAAGGTCGTAGTTTCTGCCATTAAGGGTATAATACCGGGAGACAACCTTACCATTGCCGAGTTCTTTAATCGCCGTTATAGTGTTCCTTTTGAGAATATCGGCATTATTACAGGTCCCTGTCACGCCGAAGAGGTTGCCCTTGAGAGGCTTTCTTACCTCACTGTAGCTTCAAAAACTGAAAAGCAGGCAAAAAAACTGGCATCCATGCTTGAAAGCCATTTTATAAGGACAGTCGTTACAAAAGATATTTACGGAACTGAATATGCCGGGGTACTCAAAAATATTTTTTCGATAGCGGCTGGTGTATGCCACGGGCTGGGTTACGGCGACAACTTCCAGGCGGTGTTGGTTTCCAATGCAATAAGGGAGATCAAGCGGTTTCTTGACAGTACATGGCCTGGCAAGCGGTCCATTAACAGCTCTGCGTACCTTGGTGATCTGCTTGTAACAGCCTATTCGCAGTTCAGCCGCAACAGGTCATTCGGTGTAATGATCGGGAAGGGTTACTCCGTAAGGGCTGCAATGCTTGAGATGAACATGGTTGCCGAGGGTTATCACGCAACGCAATGTATCAGGGAGATAAACAAAGATCGCAAAGTCAGTCTCCCTATAACAGATACTGTATATAATATATTATTTGAGGGTATTTCCCCTGCGATTGAGATCCGGCTGCTGTCTGAAAAGCTCGCCTGAGAATGCAGAAGAAAAATTAATTTGCTTTTTGGAAGGTTTATGGCAGCACCATTAAAATAATTAGTGGAACGCCCATGTGATGACGAAGTCAAAATATTCTTATGGTAAGGTCCATAAGACCAATAATTTAATTTAAATATTTCTTATGAAAAATCTTGAACTGAATATTGAAAATGTATTCCCTTTTATCCCGAAGGAAACCCTCGATGGTTATGATGAGCTCACGAATTACCATATCCGCCACCTTCACCAGAGGACCGGCAAGGGTGCCAATTTCCTTGGCTGGCTTGACCTGCCGTCTTCAATAACATCCGAATCGCTCGGGGAACTGGAAGATCTTTCCTCGGAATTGAGCAAGAAGATTGAGATAATGGTCGTTGTCGGTATCGGAGGCTCCTATCTTGGTGCCAAATCAGTAATAGATGCGCTCTCGCATTCATTTGGCATGTGTATCAACGGAAACAGAAAATCACCCCGTGTTATTTTTGCCGGTCAGAACATTAGCGAAGATTACCTTGGCGAGCTTGTAGATTTCCTTGACGACAAATCATATGCCGTTACAGTAATCTCCAAATCGGGTACAACCACAGAGCCCGCAATAGCCTTTCGCATTCTCAGGAACCATCTTGAAACAAAATACGGTCAGGAGGAGGCAGGCAGGAGAATCATTGCCATTACCAGCGCAAACAGGGGAGCTCTGAGAAAACTTTCCGACGAGAGGGGTTACAGGTCTTTCGTCATCCCTGACGATGTGGGAGGGCGCTACTCTCTGCTGACCCCGGTTGGTTTATTACCAATCGCCCAGGCAGGTTTTGACATACGCCAGCTTGTTGCCGGTGCCCGGTCTATGGAAGAGATGACCAAACCCGGGACACCCTTCTGGGAAAATCCGTCGGCAATATATGCTGCAGCCAGGAACGCACTGTACCGTCAGAGTCCAAAAACCGAAATTCTTGCAAGTTACCATCCTAAACTCCTTTACCTTGCAGAGTGGTGGAAGCAGCTTTACGGTGAAAGTGAAGGCAAGGAGAAAAAGGGCATATTTCCCGCAAGCGTGAACTTTACCGCCGACCTGCATTCGATGGGCCAGTACATACAGGAAGGTCAGCGAAACCTGTTTGAAACTGTCATTTCGATAATGGATCCGGAGCGTAATGTGGTGATACCTGAGGAGGACGATGACGGTGACGGACTTAATTACATTGCAGGAAAGAGGATTGATTATGTTAACAAGATGGCCGAGCTTGGAACCATGCTGGCTCATGTTGACGGCGGAGTGCCCAATATCCTCATCAGTATGCCCAGACTCAATGAGTTTTATCTTGGTCAGCTTATGTATTTCTTTGAGAAAGCATGTGCTGTAAGCGGGTACCTTATGAATGTAAACCCGTTTGACCAGCCCGGTGTTGAGGCCTATAAGAACAATATGTTTGCACTTCTTCGCAAGCCCGGCTTTGAGGAGGAGACAAATCTTATCTACAAGCGGCTGGAAACATAGATTATTTTCGTATAACCTGGTTTGGAAAGCCGGGCGACCTTCAAAAGGTTGTCCGGCTTTTGTTTAGGTAACAATTGATCAGCATAAACAAAATCATTTCTTTTAATTTTTTCGCTTTCGCGGACGATTAGGAGATTGCTGTGAGAATGGGTCATGTGTGGTTATGGCTGCAGAAGGATTGATTGCAAACTAAGAAAATGTTTAATTAATATAAAAAATAAACATTTCCCATCCGGTTGTCCTCAAGTTCACTGGAAGTAAAAGCCTTAATAGAAGTTCTCG
>SLRB01000157.1 GCA_007131165.1 Bacteroidales bacterium
CCGCGATGGTCAGGTTCACATAATTGAAAACCGACATCGAAAGGATAAACAGTCCGATCAGCCCGAATATCCAGATAATGTTATAGTAATCCGGCACGCTGTCAAACCTCATACCAGCAAGAGCTCCCAGCCTGAGTGTCTCCATCTCCATGCCGTCACGCCCGGCGAAAAGATCCCTCACCGCCTCCCCGGCAGCCTGCCTTCCGGCACCCTCTGCAAGTATTGCAAATGTCATGAACGATGCCGGTGAAATGTCATCCCGGCCTATCCCTTCTGTCCTCAGGAGTGTCGGCAGCGATATGATGAACTCAGGGCGAATGGTAGAGTTAAGAGGCAGGTCATTATATACACCCGCAACCACAAGGTCGTGCTTCCCGTCAAGAGTAACCACCATGCCCTCTGCGGCATCGCCTTCAAATAACCTGCCGGCAAGCGATTCTGAGATCACCACTTTAAAAGGCTGTCCGAATTCATCGGGCAGGCGGCCATCTTCAAAACTATATGAAAAGAGATCAAAAAAATCCCTGTCCGCATAGATCCCCCTGTCAACCCTGTATTGCCTTTCGGCGGAAACAGACAGGAACCTGTCCCCCACCTGGTAAACAGAAGCAGCTCTTTCAAAACCCGGGTACTCTTCAAGGAGAGATGCCGTTACAGGAGGTGTAAAAGGTATGATACTGCCGCTAACCGAATTATGGGCCGATAAGGCGATATTACGCTGCACGATGAATATCCGGTCATAATTCTCATTATGTTTATCCCAGCTCAGCTCATATCTTATAAAGAGCGCAACAAGCACAACAGCAACAAAACCAACCATGAGGCCCAGCAAAGAGACCAGTGATGTAAACCTGTTTTTCAAAAGGTTGCGCATCGAAATCCTGAAAATAATACCGCTCATCTATTGTTTATTAATAATTATAATTTATTTATACTACTGTTGCATAGCCCGCTATTCCTATCCTGACGTAATAACCCTTTACCATTACAAAGTAAATTTGTGGCCAAAGTCACATTCAATATTATCTGCTCCGGTTTATAAAAGCAGCTTCTCAGGCTCTTTTTTAAGGTTTTCGGTAACTATGCTGCCGTCGAACAGGTTCACCACCCGGTGGGCAAACTCCGAATCATGAAGTGAGTGGGTAACCATGACTATGGTGGCACCCTCCCTGTTCAGTTCGGTCAGCAGGTTCATCACCTCGATCCCGTTTTTGGAATCAAGGTTCCCGGTGGGCTCATCGGCAAGGATCATCTTTGGGTTTGCAACCACCGCCCGGGCTATAGCAACCCTCTGCTGCTGTCCGCCGCTCAGCTGCTGCGGATAGTGGTTTCGCCTGTGGCTTATCTTCATGCGCTCCAGCACGCTGTTCACCATCTCTTTTCTTTTACTGGCGTTGATCCTCATGTACACCAGAGGAAGCTCGACATTATCCTGCACATTGATCTCATCGATCAGGTTAAAGCTCTGGAAAACAAACCCGATACTTCCTTTTCTCAGGTCTGTCCGCCGCCCTTCACTCAGCCGGCCCACCTCTGTGCCGTCAAAATAGTACTCACCGGCAGTAGGATTATCGAGCATACCGAGGATATTGAGAAGCGTTGATTTACCGCAGCCCGAAGGGCCCATTACGGCAACAAATTCACCCTGCTCCACACTAAAATTCACCTGGTTCAGGGCAAGGGTTTCCACCTCATCGGTGCGAAAGATCTTGTCGAGGTTAACTGTTTTAATCATTTTGATGGTTGTTAGTTGATTTTCTTTTCAAACAGCCAGAATTCCGGCAGCCGGATCATTTCCGGTTCCAGGCTCAACCGTTGGTTACTGAAACATAATACCAATTGTATGCCACAACACTCAAAGCTCTGTCCGAATGCCATTTATAAATATATGACAATCCGCTATGTAAAAAAATTTAACAGGGGAGTGACAAATTTTTTTACACTCGATAAGCTTTATGGCTACAAATATCCGGTAGTCAATCAGTCATCTGAGTATAATCTATCATAAGATGGGAGGCTTCTTTGGCCAAAAGGATCAGAAAGTCAGTTGGCTTTCCTGGTTTCGATCAGTATCACCGAGGTAATTCCCTCTATACTGAAATTGTAAATTTTGCTATGAGTTTTAATTGCTTCAGGTCTTCTAATTACACTGATACTTATTATATCTGAGGGTTTCAGCATATATGGGCTGAAGATTTCTGCAATTTCCCCATCGATAATGTACACTATAGATTCAGCATCATCCGTAACACCCATACTGCCTGTATCCCGGGCACCTGTCCCGCGTAGCTCACCTATACCCTCATCCTTAACTGACTCAATTCCTGAAGTATCCGTGGTTTCTGTTCCGGTTTGCTGTGCCTCGGTGTCCGGTTCTTTTTCAAGGGTAATGTCAATAACCATCAGGTCCGGATCGGCGGTGCCGGGCGGAATAATATCCCGTTCAACCAGGGTCTTTTGGTACCCTTTTGCAGAGTAGGTTATTGTGAGAGTGGTTTTGCCACTGTTTGAGACTGCTATTGAATTCATGCCGGAATCTTCTGCAGGAAATGTTAATGTGGTACGGGTTTCTCCGGGTATTTTAATCGTATAGTACCCGTCGCTGTCTGTCACAGTACCGGTGTTAGTCCCTGTAAGCATTACAATTGCGCCATCAAGCGGGTCCCCGGTACCTGTAACCCTGCCGCGGACTATCAATTCGGCCGGTTGCTCCGGGGTTGTCTCATGCTGGTTGATTTCGGGGACTGATATATAGGTGTATGCAGGTTCGGAAAATGCATACATGATAAGTGCCATTACCGGAATAATTGCGAGAAATCTCAGTTTTCTGAGTGGCGAAACAATCAGCTGTTTCATCATGTCAAATCTTTTTTTGTTAATAGATTGGTTAAAGGAGCTCGTAAGGGTAAACACTTGTGAACCCAGCATCTGGTTCAACAGAACGGCCCTGTAAAGTGCAGGGTCGGCCGATAGCTCCAGTGCTGCCCTGTCGGCCAGGTACTCGTGATTTTGCTTTACAAACCTTGTCCAGAGCCATGCCAGTGGATTGGCCCATTGAACTAAACATAACAAATGGACCAGGATAAGGTCTGCCCAGTGTTTTTGTCTGACATGAGCCAGTTCATGGTTAAGGATTTCACGCTTCTCATTTTCGGGCAATGAGGGATTCAGAAAAATATAATTGAAGAATGTAAGGGATGGCGAAACATCCCGGCTCAGGATCACCTTTGCCTTTCCTTCCCGGTATTCAACTTTGTTAACATTACGGAAGAAAAGGTATGCCGACTGTGCCAGGGTTCTTATTACCAGCAGCACTGCAACTACCAGGTAAGCTATGAAAAGTGCCGGAAACAAAGAACCTGAATCTGCCGGACTTGCCGGTCCTGCCAGCACGGGTTGATCAGGAGATATAACCGGGGGTTGCGCAGGCAGGGTTATTTCCACTTTGTAACTGATTGCCAGCAAAGGGAGAAAAAGTGAAGCTAATGTTCCGGACAACAGGAATATTCTTTTGAGGGTAAAGAACCTTTCGTTCCGCAGGAACAAGATCCAGACCAGTGTAAAGGCTGAAAGCCAGACGGCAGATTTTAAAAGATATTCAGCAAACAGAGGCATCAGCTTTTCTTTTTAAGGTTATCGATCTCTTTTCTTGTCTCTTCCAGAAGCTCCTCCAGCTCTTTAGCTGAGAGATCCCTGGCATTAACAAACATAGAAGCCATTGCCGGGAAGGAGTTGTTGAAATAGCTATCCATCAGACGCAGCAACTGGCTTCTTGAATAATCGCTTTTATCAAGCAAAGGGTAGTAGCGGTGCACATTGCCAAGTGGTTCATGCGCCACAAAGCCCTTCTTTTCAAGAATTCTCAGTACTGTTGACACTGTGTTCCTGGCCGGTTTGGGGTCACCGAACCGGTCGCGGATCTCCCGTACCAGTCCCCCTCCCAAATCCCAGAGGATCTGCATCACCTCTTCTTCAGCTTTTGTCAGTTGAACATTTTTTCCCATGACACAAATCTATGACTATTTTTTTAGTCACACAAGGATTTTTGCAAAAAATGACTAAATAAATAGTCGCTTAAAAGATGTTCCCTGCAACTCCTTGGGATTCCCGACCAGAATGGGTTTCACTCATTGCGTTTTCAGCCAAAAAATGCAGCCTGTTAAATATGTTTGCTTCACTCATCCCGCTGTCAAAATCAATAAACAGGATATTCATGGAGGGAAACAGCTGGCGTACGCGTTTCTCAATACCTTTTGAAACTATATGATTTGCTATGCACCCGAATGGCTGAAGGCTGACGACATGGTTTATACCCCTGGAGGCAAAGGAGGCAAACTCTGCCGGTATGCGCCATCCTTCACCGAACTGGGAATTCAGGTTGATGATTTTTGATGCTTCGGCTGCATCTTCATGGGGATTACCAACCGGATGATGATAGGGAAAACTGCTTACCTCTGACTCCATTTTCCGTATGATGCCGTACATGTATTTTTCGGCAAATTTCATCACGGGCCCGGTGATGCTCCGCTTGTATATTTTACCCGATACACGGGCACTGTAGTTGGGAAATGCATCGGTAAAGAAATCGCTCAGCGCCGGTACATGAGGTTCTAAGCCATGGTCAATGAGCCAGTTTATTATGTTTTTATTCCCATAGTTGTTGTACTTCACATAGATCTCGCCCACTATCCCTATTGACGGCAATGGCTGCAGGTTGTTCACCTCCCTGAATTCCCGGGCAGCCTGCGATGCAAGGATAAATAGCCGGTCCGGTTCATTATCAAACAGTGCCCTGATACCAAGGTCAATATATTTATTTTTCAATTTTCCGGCGGCACCCTTCACAACCTCGCGTGGGGCCGTTGAGTAATACATACGGGACAGGCAATCGGCATAAACCAGACTGGTAATTACAGTTCCTGATAATTTACGCCAGTTAATTTTAAAACCCGGCTGCTGGTTGATGGTTCCCCCCCCTATTGATACGGATATCACCGGAATATTGCTAAAACCGGCTTCAACCATGGCTTCCTTAAGCAGTGTAATATAATTGGTGGCACGGCACTGGCCACCGGTCTGGGTTATTCCCAGTGCTATTTCATCGGGATTGCAGGAGCCCTCCGACAATGCTTTCATAAAATCACCCACCACCAACGTTGCAGGGTAACATATTTCGTTATTGGAGTACTTCAGCCCGTATTCTGCCGAAAGTTCGTCGCTGGGAGGCAGGTTCTCTGCTTTCAGCCCGGCAAGATTAAAAAGAGGTGGAAGGAAGGGAGAATAGAAATCGGCAAACCATGGAAGCAATATCGTACGGGCCCGGTCTTTTTTTCGAAACGGCATGGTGTGAATTACAGGCTTTTTATTCTCCCTTCCGGCTTTATGGTTAAACCGTAGGCTTTCGATAAGTGAGCGGATACGTAACCGGGTGGAACCGGTATTGTTGATGTCGTCAATTTTCAAAAAGGTGGCGTTTTTGCCTTTTCTGCGAAGTATCTGTGATATTTCATCCGTAAAAAACGCGTCAGGCCCGCATCCAAAAGAGGTGAGCTGGATGTAATGCACGTTGGCCGGTGCAGTGGAAGCCCAGATAGCCGATTTAATAATCCGGTTTGTATAAGCCCACTGCATTATATTCTGAATATCTGCAGTAACCGAATTGTCTTCGTGAATCACATTTTCTGTAATTACATCCACTCCAAAACCGGTAATCATATCAGCTATTTTATGCTGGATAAGCGGGTCGGTATGATAGGGGTGACCGGCAAGCAATATCACCAGCCTGTTTTCGCTGATGGCCCTGCCGGCAACCTCCCTGCATAAACCAGCCACCAGTTCCTGGCAGCCGGTCTGGGCTTCCATTGCCTTATTGAATGCATGGTGTATTTTCCGGATGCTGATATCCGGAAGTATTGATTTCAGATATTCTGTACAGCTTTTTCTGGCCAGGCTTTTGTCATTAAAGGTAAAACATGGTGCATCGAACTGTACACCATACTTTTGGGCGGGATTAACGGCACTTCTGATAACTTCACTGTAGCCGGTTACAACCGGGCAGTTATAACTGTTTGAATATTGTTCATCCTCCTTATCCTCATACACTACAAAGGGCATGAATATACGGTCAACACCCTTTTCTGCAAGGTCAATCACGTGACCGTTTGCCAGTTTGGCAGGGAAACAGATATTGTCTGACATAACAGTACCAATGCCTTTTTCATACATCCTCATGGTTGAGGCGCCGGAGAGAACTACCTTGATACCGCAGGAAGTAAACAGGGTATGCCAGAAGGGGTAGTTTTCGTAAATACCCAGAGCGCGGGGAATGCCAAGGGTCAGTCCATGCGTTCTATTATGGTTGTTTACAACAGGGTTTCCGTTATTTCCGTTGTCAAAATTTTCAGGATTCCCATTTCCCGGGTTATTGCTGCGGTCAAAGAGAAGCTGGTATTTCTTTCTGAAGATGTTTTCTGCCATCCTCTCCTTTTTGCCACTATTACTGAATACTTTTTCGCATTTATTTCCGGCGTAATGCTGTTTGCCATTTCCCATCACAAACCGGGTCACCGTACATTGATTCTCGCACCCCTTGCAGATGCCGGCATTTTGACTATGACCGGAGGCTTTGACAAGGCCGGCCAGATCAACCGGACTGTCTCTTCTGTTCAGTTGTTCCTTCCGTGCATACAGAGCCGCCCCGTATGCCCCCATCATTTCAGGATAATCGGTAAACATTACCTCTTTTCCTGTCTCCAGTTCCAGTGCCCTGATAACAGCAGGGTTGCGGAAAGTGCCTCCCTGGACCATGATATGATTCCCGAGTTCGCTGATGTCTTTAATCTTCAGGACTTTGTTCAGACAGTTTTTAATAACGGAATATCCGAGTCCGGCAGAAATATCGCTTATGGAAGCCCCCTCACGCAGCGATTGTTTAACCTTTGAGTTCATGAATACGGTGCAGCGGGTGCCCAGGTCACAGGGTACATCCGATTCGCATGCCAGCCTGGCAAAACTTGCTGCAGAATGATTCAGCGTGTGGGCAAAGGTTTCGATAAATGAACCGCAACCTGATGAACATGCTTCATTGATCTCTATTCTTGCAATGGAATGGTTCTCAACAAACACGGCTTTCATATCCTGCCCGCCTATATCAAGGATGAATGATATCCGGGGATTGACTGCCAGAGCTGCCGTGTAATGTGCAACGGTTTCCACCAGTCCGTAATCCAGATTAAAGGCACTTTTTATGAGGTCTTCACCATAGCCGGTGGCGCAACTCCCTGCCACGACAACTTTTTTCCCTGCTTTTTCTGCTTTTTTCGCCAGCTTTTGCAATCCTTTGGTTACTGTTATCAGAGGAGTGCCCTGGTTTTTTTCATAGAGGTTGAATATCATCTTCCCCCGGTTATCAAGAAGGATAATTTTAGTGGCGGTTGACCCACTGTCAATGCCAAGAAAACACCTGCCGGTATCGGCCTGATTTAAATCAATCCGGGGCAGCCGGTACTTCATTTTTCTACTGTTCCATCTGACAAAACCGGCCTCATCGCTGAACAGGGGCTTGAGCGGGTGCGCCCCCTTTTGCTGTTTTGTTCTGCCAGGCTGGCTGAAAAGGGAGATGATACCCGGCACAGTGTTTTCCACTCCATTTGATGAGGCAGCAACGGCTGCTCCCCAAGCGGGAATTAATTCGGGATTATCTGGCAATACCACCTGATCCTCCTTAAGTCCGGCTACTTTCGTGAATATCTGCTTCAGTACCGGAATATAGGCAAAGGGTCCACCGCACAACAATACTGCAGGTTCCAGTCCGTATCCCCTGGAGAGAGTTGTTATAACCTGCATGCTGACAGCATGAAAAACCGAAGCTGCAATATCTTCAAGGCTTACATTCCTGCTGAGCAGATTCTGTATATCAGTCTTGGAAAAAACACCGCAGCGGGAAGCGATAGGATAGATTGTGGTAGCGCCAAGCGCAAGCATGTTTAATTCACTCACGCTTCTGGCCAGCAGTGAAGCCATCTGATCTATAAATGAACCTGTTCCTCCGGCACAGCTGCCATTCATGCGCATATCGGGCATTTTGCCCTTACGGAAGAAGATCATCTTGGCATCCTCACCTCCAATATCAACCAGGGTTTTTATGTCAGGAAATTTTATCAATGTCAGCCTGGAGGATGCCACTACTTCCTGAAGGAAAGGAAGGTTCAGTCGCTCTGAAATACCCATGCCTGCTGATCCGGTAATCAAAAAGCGAACCCGCCTGCCGCTGAATTCCGATTTCATGCAACCGAGCATCTCCAGTCCCGCACCGGTAATGTCGGCAAAATGCCGCCGGTAATCCTTGTAGATTATTTCATGATTACTGTCGGCTGCCACTACCTTTATGGTGGTTGAACCTGCATCAAGACCTATATTGATTATCCTGTCCAATATCTGATATTTCAGTAATTTTTATCCTCCTGGTTCTTTCAAACCTAAAAATAATCAATTAATAGCTATGAATCTCAATATTTTGATGTATTTAGGAGTATTATTTCATCAAAAGGGTCAATTACAAAGGCTGTATGGTCAAAAGGGTTTCGTCCACATACAGGGAACCGGGCTATTTTTTCTAATTTTGTAGTTAATGATAGTTTACAATATCCTTGACTGGTTTTTTACAGTTTTTCATACCTTGCTGATTGTTTTCAGTTTATTTGGCTGGATATGGAAACCCCTTAGAAAACTCAACCTTGCAGCTCTGTTGTTGACGGCAGCTTCGTGGTTTATAGCAGGGATTTTTTATGGTATCGGTTATTGTCCCCTTACCGACTGGCACTGGAGTGTGCTGAGAGAGCTTGGTGAAACAGGTTTACCTCATTCCTATCCCCAGTATCTTATAAATCGTGCTACAGGCATTCAACTTCAGCCTCTGACCGCAGATATAATAACCGGAACAAGCTTTGGAGTTGCCTTTGTGATTTCATCATTTCTTAATGCCAGGGATTTTATTAAAAAGAAGAAACAGGCCGAAAAGCCGCAAAGAAAAAGTCACAAATAACAAGTCAGGCGAAACAGCATAAAGATTGCAAGCATTGATGAATTTTTTAACACTTAATTGCATTTGAAAGAGGGTTAAGCTATTTTTGGGTTCCGGCAGTTTAAAACTGGTCATATAATGTCAAAGGGTAACATACTGATTGTAGATGATAACAAAAACGTGCTGCTTGCCATCGAGATGCTGCTTTCGCAGGAATTTGACAGGGTTAGCACCATATCCTCTCCCAACCAGCTTATTTCTGAGCTGCGGCAGAACCATTACAACCTGGTGCTGCTCGATATGAACTTCAAATCAGGGGCCAACACCGGAAATGAGGGAATTTACTGGCTCCAGCGGATAAGGGAGGACCACCCCGATATCTCGGTGGTGCTGATGACCGCCTATGGCGACGTTGAGCTGGCAGTACGTGCGCTGAAGGCCGGCGCCACCGATTTCGTGCTCAAACCGTGGGACAACACCAAGCTGCTGGCAACGGTCCGCTCAGCCATCCAGCTGAACCTATCCCGAAGTGAAATAAAAGACCTCAGGCAAAGGGAAAAGGAACTCAAAACCAGCATCAACAGGTATGACAAGGAGATAATTGGCTCTTCGAAACCGTTTGCCGATATGCTGAAGACGGTTGAGAAGGTGGCCGCAACCGATACCAACGTGCTGATTACCGGTGAGAACGGAACGGGCAAAGAGCTTATAGCAAGAAGGATTCACCAGCTTTCAGGACGAAGCCAGGAGCTGATGGTCTCGGTCGATATGGGGGCCATAAGTGAGACACTCTTTGAAAGCGAGCTGTTCGGGCACGTAAAAGGGGCATTTACTGATGCACGTGAAAATCGCACCGGCAAGATTGAGCTGGCCAATAAGGGTTCGCTGTTTCTCGACGAGATAGCCAACCTGCCGCTCAGCCTTCAGCCCAAGCTTCTTGCAGCGCTTCAGAACAGGGTAATAACACGTGTAGGGTCGAACGAGACGGTTCCGGTCGATATCCGCCTCATCAGTGCAACCAACCGCAACCCGGCCCGTATGGTTGCAGAGGGGCTTTTCAGGGAAGACCTGCTGTACAGGATCAATACCATCAGTATAGAGATCCCGCCCCTGAGGTCACGCAACTCAGACATCCCCCCGCTTGCCAGCCATTTTCTTGAAAAATACTCAGAAAAATATGGCAAAAAACCCATAGAGATATCGGAGCGGGCTATGGAACGTATGGTTCGGCACAGCTGGCCTGGCAACGTCAGGGAACTTGAACATACCGTCGAAAAGGCTGTGATACTTAATGAATCGGGGAGGATTACCGAAAACGACCTTTTTTCAGGATCTGCATCCGGATACCTGCCGGATCCCGGCGATACGCTCAACCTGGTCGAGATCGAGAAAAGAGTGATAATGACCGCCATTGAGCGTAACCAGGGGAACATTAAAGCTGCCGCTGAGAAGCTGGGCATCACCAGGCAGACGCTTTACAACAAAATGCAAAAATACAGTATAGGATGACCCGTCCGGGAAGACCTCTATAAATCTGCACTTATGACAAGGTCATTTAATACCAATATTATTGCCAGGATAATGTTGCTGGCACTGGCCGGGGCGGCTACAGGATGGTTAATAGCCATCGGGGAACAGCCTCACAACATCATCCTGGCTTTTGCCCTGCTGGTTTTTGCAGCCATAAGCCTTGCTTTCTACATTAACCGCATCAACAGGAAGATAAGCTATTTTTTTGAGGCGGTGCAAAATGATGATCACTCCCTGGTTTTTCCACGCGGGGGTGATGACGGACTGCTCAGCAAGCTGAGCGGAAACCTGAAAAGGATCAATGAACATATCAGGCGGGTTAAGTTTGAAAACCGCCGGCAGGAGCAGTATTTCGGGGCGCTGATAGAGCATGTGGACACAGGTATACTGTCTTTCAACAGCGAAGGTTTTGTTATACATGCCAACAGCAGCCTGAAAAAGCTGCTTGGCATGAAACAGTTTACCCACATCAGGCAGCTTGAAAAGATAGACGGCAAACTTGCCTCGGCCGTGGGGCATATAGGATATGGCGACGAAAAGCTTATAACAATCACGGTGCAAAATGAGCCTCTTACACTGCTGGTCAGGTCGACCGCCTTTAAAAGCATGGACCGGCCCCTAACCCTGGTTTCTGTTCAGGATATCAGGAAAGAGCTCGACGAAAAGGAGC
>SLRB01000153.1 GCA_007131165.1 Bacteroidales bacterium
CAGCACAGGTTCAGGGCCAGTTACTGGCAGCACAGAACCTACCAGGCGGAGTTCCTCCCCAACCTGCGTTTGACAGGCACCCTTCCTGATTTCAACAGGTCTATTACCAGCTACACCCTTCCCGACGGTACCGACCGGTTCATAGAAAGGAACATTATCAATACACTGGCAAGTATATCGCTCAACCAGAATTTAGGACTGACCGGGGGGCAGATATTCATGTCGTCGGAGCTACAGAGGGTTGACAACCTTGATATTGACAGTACCTCCTACAGGACCACCCCGGTCAATATAGGCTTCAGGCAGTCATTGTCGGGTTACAACGCCTACAGGTGGCAGCGCAGGATCGAACCCCTGCGGTTTGAAGAGGCAAAAAGGAACTATGTTAGCGCCCTTGAAGGGGTTTCATTTCAGGCTGTGAACCTATTCTTTGACCTTGCTCTTGCACAGGTCAACCTGGAAATCGCCGAGCTTAACTTCTCAAACACAGACACTTTGTACAGGATCGCACAGGGACGCTACAATATTGGAACAATACCCGAAAACCAGCTGCTGCAGATGGAGTTGAGTTACCTGAATGCAGGGACTGCCCTTAATGAGGCTACCCTTGACCTCGAGGTTAGAAAATTCAGGCTCCGCTCCTTCCTTGGTTATAATGAAACCGTCGATATAGAGCTGATAGTTGAACCTGACGTTCCTGTGTTCAGGCCCGAACTGGATAAGGCACTGAATGAGGCACTAACGAATAATCCCGATATTCTCCAGTTTGAACGGCAGCTGCTGGAAGCAGACAGGGATGTAGCCAGGGCCAGGTCTGAAAGGGGATTCAATGCCGATCTTTTCGCCGTATACGGATTGACAAGCAGCGCCCCGGAGTTTGCTGATGCCTACAAGGATCCCCAGGTTTCCCAAAGGTTGCAGGTGGGGTTGCAGATACCGATAGTGGACTGGGGGCTGGGCCGTGGCAGGTACAGGATGGCACAATCAAGCCAGGAGGTGATCCGTACACAGGTTGAACAGGCACAAATAGACTTTGAGCAGAATGTTTATCTTGAAGTTATGCAGTTCACCATGCAGTACGACCAGCTTGGAATCGCAGCAAAGGCCGATACGATAGCCCAGAAAAGGTTTGATGTGACACGCGAACGGTTTTTGATAGGAAGAATTGATGTGCGCGACCTGAACGATGCGATAAGGGAACAGGATGTTGCGAGAAGAGGTTATATAACAGCACTGCGCAACTACTGGCGGTACTATTATAACCTGAGGCGTCTTACCCTGTACGATTTTGAACGCGATATGAGACTTACCGAAGATTTTGATGAATTGATAATGTAAGAATCTTCAGGACCGGCAATGGCCCTGGCTAAATAATTCACCCTTTCCGTATCAATTCCGGGAAGGGTTTTTTATATTTATATTTTAATATGGGTAGTTCACAAATTGAACCAAAAGGCTGAAAGTATGTTATTCTTAAAAACCCCCCGAAATAATGAAGATAACAGTTATAGGAGCCGGCAACGTAGGTGCGACCTGTGCCAACGTTATTGCTCATAAAGCTCTTGCCAACCAGATAGTGCTGGTTGACGTTAAACCCGGACTGGCCGAAGGAAAGGCCCTTGATATGTGGCAAACCGCCCCCGTGAATATTTTCGATACCAGGATAATAGGTGTAACAAACGACTACCTTGCAACCAAAGGTTCGGAAATAATAATAATCACTTCCGGAGTTCCCCGGAAACCCGGAATGAGCCGCGATGACCTTATCGCTACAAATGCCAAAATAGTAAAAGAGGTTACCGAAAAGGCTGTAAGGTACTCGCCGGACGCCGTTATCATTGTGGTTTCAAACCCACTTGACGTGATGACCTACGCTGCATACCTTGCGGCAAACAAACATCACAGCAAGGTTTTCGGTATGGCGGGAATACTTGATGCAGCAAGATACAAGTCATTTATCGCCGAGATACTTGACACCTCACCAAGAGACGTGCAGGCCCTCCTCCTTGGCGGGCACGGCGACACCATGGTCCCTTTGCCCAGGTACACATCTGTATCAGGTATTCCCATATCCCAGCTTCTCAATCAGGATGAGGTAGAAAAGATTGTTGAAAAGACAAGGCAGGGCGGCGGAGACCTGGTAAAATTGATAGGCACATCGGCATGGTACGCACCGGGAGCCGCTGTTGCACTCATGGTAGAAGCAATAGTGCATGACCAGCACAGGATATTCTCAATATGCGCCTACCTGAACGGCGAGTACGGTTTCAGGGATATCTACCTTGGAGTCCCCGTGAAGCTGGGAAGAAAAGGCGTCGAGGAGGTTATTGAAATTGAGCTGGACAAGGATGAAAAGAAACTTCTTAACGATTCGGCAAATGCCGTACGTGACCTGATGAAAACCCTCGATGAAATGAAACTTTTCTAAAAACCTCAATTAACGGTTGCCAAAACTTAATTTTTCGCAAAATACCCGGCGGTACAAAATAAAAAAGCAATTGTAAAGTTTTAGCCGTAAGGGATATTTGCGTGGCTTATATCTGTAAGGTTTACAAAAAAAATGATATATTTGCGCCACGAAATACAGGAGCTGTAAATAATTCATAATATCATAAACCATTAAGAAATGCAGAACAAAGGAGCAGTAAAACTGCTGGCAATTGCTTTGGCGCTTGTTAGTTTATACCAGCTGACATTCACATATGTTACATACAGGGTTGAAAGGGACGCTGAAAGATATGCACAGGGTGACCCGGTAAGGGAAGAAGCATACCTTGATTCAATGATGAGGGAGGTAGTTTACAACTTCCTCGGGATGAGGCAATATACTTACAGGGAGGCGAAAGAAAGGGAGATAAACCTCGGACTTGACCTCAGGGGAGGGATGAACGTAACCCTGGAAGTTTCATCATATGAGATTATTCGTGCCCTGTCAAACTACAGCACAGACCCTACATTTATTGAAGCGCTCAATATGGCGCGCGAAATGCAGAGAACCAGCACCGAGGATTTCATCACACTTTTCGGCAGGGCATTCGAGACGGTAGATCCCAATGCGCAGCTTGCCGCAATATTCAGTACTGTTGAATTACGCGACAGGATCAGCTACAACTCTACTAACCAGGAAGTCCTGAGCGTCATCAGGAGAGAAGCCGAAAGGGCCATAGACAATTCATTCAATATACTACGCAGCCGTATTGACCGGTTCGGTGTTGCCCAGCCGAATATACAGAGGCTTGAAACCCACGGCCGCATACTGGTTGAACTACCGGGTGTCAAGGAGCCGGAAAGAGTCAGGTCGTTGCTGCAGGGAACAGCTAACCTCGAATTCTGGGAGACCTACGAAAACCCGGAAATATACCCCTACCTCCTGCAAGCCAATGAAAGGATAAGGGAAATAGAAGAAGCCCGCAGGGTGCTTGAACGGCCCGATCTGGAAACAACACCGGCAGATGAGGACTTTGAGGTCGACGAACAGGATCTGACTCCTCCGGATGAGCTTGTTGCCGATGAGGAATCGTTACTTGACCTGCTTGAGCCGGATACACTTGATCCCGATCAGGAATTGGCACCCGACCAGATGATGGCCGATTTCCCGCTGTTCAGTGTTCTCAATCCCAGCACTACGCCGGACGGACAGCTTATGCCGGGATCTGTTATAGGTATCGCCGATTACCGCGACACGGCAAGGGTGAATACATACCTCAACATGCCCCAGGTCAGGCAGCTCTTTCCCCGCGACGTACGTTTCCACTGGGGTGTCAAACCACCGCGGTGGGATGCCACCGAGTCATTTCACGAGCTTCATGCCATCAAAGTTACCAGCCGGGACGGAAGGCCTCCGCTTGACGGAGATGTGATTACCGATGCGAGGGTTGATTTCGGTCAGGGCCAGGCTGTTGCCGAAGTAACTATGGCCATGAATGCTGAAGGAGCAAGGATTTGGGCAAGACTAACAAGAGACAATGTCGGCAGTGCCATTGCCATCGTCCTGGACGACTATGTATATTCGGCGCCAAGGGTCAACCAGGAGATAACAGGCGGCAGATCGCAGATTACCGGCGATTTCTCAATAGCGGAGGCCCAGGACCTTGCCAATGTGCTCAGGTCAGGTGCATTACCTGCTCCTGCCAGGATAATACAGGAAGCGATAGTAGGGCCCACATTGGGACAGGAAGCGATCAGGGCAGGCCTGAGCTCATTCCTGATAGCCTTCCTTGTAGTTCTCCTGTACATGATAATCTATTACAGCCGCAGAGCAGGTGTAGTTGCCGATATAGCTCTTGTAGTGAACATGTTTTTCATCCTGGGAGTTCTGGCATCCCTTGGCGCAACATTAACGCTTCCAGGCATTGCAGGTATAGTGCTAACGATAGGTATGTCGGTCGATGCCAACGTGCTGATATTCGAGAGGATAAGGGAGGAGATAAGGGCCGGCAAGGGATTGAGACTTGCGGTATCCGACGGATATAAGAATGCCTACTCGGCAATTATTGATGCAAACGTAACAACCCTGCTCACAGGAATTATCCTTTACATATTCGGTACCGGGCCAATTCAGGGTTTTGCGACCACACTTGTAATTGGTATATGTACCTCGCTCTTCTCGGCCATATTTATTACAAGGCTGATCTTCCTCTGGTTCCTCGACAGGAATAAAACACTCAGTTTTGCAACTAAACTTACCGAGGGAGCTTTCAAAAACGTGCATGTTAAGTTCATTGAAAAGCGCAAAGTTTTTTATGGCGTTTCGGCTGTACTGATACTGATCGGCATTGGCTCACTGTTTACAAGAGGATTGAGCCAGGGAATTGATTTTACGGGTGGCCGGACCTATATTGTAAGGTTTGAGGATAATGTAAGCACCCTTGAAATACAGAACTCTCTCTTCGATTTGTTTGGCGAAGGTACATCGGTAATCACCTTCGGTGGAGAAAACCAGGTGAGAGTATCTACAAACTACCGGATAGATGAGATTGACCCTGAGGTTGACGAAGAGGTAGAGCAACTCCTTTACCAGGGTCTTTTGCCATTCCTCGGTGATGGTGTTACTTTCGAACAGTTCATGAGCGATAACAGGCAGAGTTCGGAAAAGGTGGGACCTGCTGTTGCCCAGGATATAAAAGTCCAGGCCATTTATGCAATTGCTTTCGCTCTCGTAATCATGTTCCTGTACATGTTCATCCGGTTTAAAAACTGGCAGTTCGGACTTGGTGCGGTTGCAGCGGTAGGACATGATGTACTGATCGTTCTCGGTATCTTCAGTCTGTTTCATGGTATTATGCCTTTCTCGCTTGAAATAGACCAGGCATTTATTGCAGCTATCCTTACCGTGGTAGGTTATTCAATAAACGACACCGTTGTCGTGTTTGACCGTATCAGGGAATATTTCAAGCTCTATCCAAAAAGGGAAAGGGGCACTGTATACAACCTGGCACTTAACAGCACGCTGAGCCGTACCTTCAGCACATCGCTAAGTACCTTCTTCGTACTGCTGACCATATTCCTTTTCGGAGGGGAGGTAATACGCGGCTTTATTTTTGCTCTGCTTATCGGCGTGGTTGTCGGTACCTATTCATCTCTTTTCATTGCAACTCCTGTTGTATTTGATTCTATTGGAAAACTAAAGCAAATGAAACAAAAGCAACATAAATCAAAGTGATGATGAGCAGTATATTGTTCATAAGCGGATCGGAGGTATTCATAGTACTGGTAGTAGTGCTGCTACTCTTCGGTTCTAAGAAGATACCCGAGCTGGCCAAAGGGCTTGGCAAGGGTATGCGGGAATTCAAAAGGGCCACCGACGACATAAAAAGGGAGATAAACGACAGTACCGCAGGCATTCGTCAAACAGCCGGTGAAATTCGCAAGGATTTTGACCAGGTGGCACATAAGCTGGAGGAGGAGGCATCCGATATCCGTGAAAGTACCGAAGAGATACGGAAGGACATGGATGAGGTAAAGGAAAAGATTGATGATGCACCACCGGCTTCTGAAAAAACCGGTGGTGACGAAAGGAAAGATACCGGCATCTCCACCGAAAAAAGAAACATCAGCTCAAAATCTTCCGGTACCCGGGAAACTTCATATAGTCCTTACAGCCCTTATGGTGATGAAAAAGACGAAGCCGGCGACGGCGACATCAAGGACAAAGGCAAAACCAGTGAGGGAGACTCCGGGGCCAAAGCCACAGGCAAAGCAGGTGAGGAAGCCGGTAAGGCCAAAGGTAAAAGCAGTGATGAAGCTGTCAAAGCCAAAGGCAAAAGCGGTGAGGGAGCCGGTAAGGTCAAAGGCAAGAGCAGTGATGAAGCTGTCAAGGACAAAGGCAAAGCAGGTGAGGGAGCCGGTAAGGCCGGGGACAAGGCCGGAAGCTGAAAAAGCCCTGGCAGTCTGCCTGCTGCCACTTCCGGTCCTTTAACCGACATCACATGGATTACTTATACCTGATCCTTGGATTTACCATACTTCTTATCAGCGGCGACCTGCTGGTAAGAAGCGGAGTGGCACTTGCAAGCCATATGCGGATATCCACGCTTGTTGTCGGTGTTACAGTAGTATCTCTCGGCACTTCAGCACCTGAGCTTG
Organism: Bacteroidales bacterium; assembly: GCA_007131165.1. GTDB lineage: Bacteria > Bacteroidota > Bacteroidia > Bacteroidales > PUMT01 > PXAP01. Next base: position 6,586 of record SLRB01000153.1, read on the forward strand.
TTGTCAGCATTGGTGCGGCCCTCAAAAATCATCCCGATATTGCAATAGGCAACGTGATAGGCTCAAACATTTCAAACATCGGACTTGTTCTGGGGCTTACCGGTATAATGATCAACATACCTGTTAGTAAGAATTCGGTAAGGTTTGACTGGCCCTTTATGATGTTTGCAAGCCTGCTTTTTACCCTGTTTGTGATAAACGGAAGGCTCTCTCCGGCTGAAGGAGTGATGTTTCTCGGACTTCTTGCCCTGTTTATTGGCTGGTCGTTAAGAAAGTCCAGGACAGAACTGGCAAAAGTGGAGCATGTTTTTGCGAAAGCCCGTTTCCCGGTAAGCGTAGCACTTATTTTGCTGGCAGTATCATCTGCAGGGCTTTATTTCGGGGCTTCCTGGCTGGTAGATGGTGCAGAATCAATAGCACGCCGTTTCGGTGTGAGCGAACGTGTAATATCGGTTACAATAATTGCATTCGGCACGAGCATTCCTGAGCTGGCAACCTCGGTAGTGGCCGCCCTGAAAAAGCAACTGGATATATCGATCGGGAACATCCTTGGTTCAAACATATTCAACATACTGGGCATATTGGGCGTTACCAGCATTATAAAGACCCTTGAAGTAAATATCGAGATGATATTTGACGTTTACTGGATGCTGGCGCTTTCGGCCGTACTGCTCCTGTTTATGCTTCCATACGGCAGGGCGGAGATTAACAGGATAAAAGGCTTTTTCCTGATAATTGCATACATTGTTTATATTTACATCGTATTTAAAACCTGACACAGGTTTTAAAAGAACCAAAAATCTTTTCCCTGGCAATGATCAGAGCAGAAAAAATTACCAAATCATTCGGACAATTGCAGGTTTTAAAAGGCATTGACGTCAGTGTCAAAAAAGGTGAGATCATTTCTATCGTAGGTGCCAGCGGTGCCGGCAAAACCACCTTCCTGCAGATTATAGGCACACTCAGCAGGCCTGACAACGGAAAGGTGACTATAAACGGGACCAATTTCAGGAATCTGGGAGACAGGGACCTTGCCAGGTTCAGGAACATGAATATTGGTTTCGTATTCCAGTTCCATCATCTTCTTCCCGAATTCACCGCCTTCGAAAATATCTGCATACCTGCATATATCGCAAACATGACCGTTCCCGAAGCAGAAAAAAAGGCCCGGGATCTGCTTAAATTCCTGAAACTGGAAGAGCGTGCCGACCATAAGCCGAAAGAGCTTTCGGGGGGTGAGCAGCAAAGGGTTGCCGTGGCCAGGGCATTGATCAATGATCCTGCCGTTATACTGGCAGACGAGCCCTCGGGTAACCTCGATTCCAAAAACAAGAATGAGCTGCACAAACTCTTCTTCTCGTTGCGTGACAAGTTCGGCCAGACAATCGTAATTGTAACACACGACCCCGACCTGGCAGGAATGGCCGACAGGTGCCTCACGATGCATGACGGCAGGATAGTGGACGAGGAGATAAGAAAAAAATGAAGTTAAAAAGGCATGAGTTAAAAGAGTTCCTTGATGAAAAGGTTGAACAATATAACCGGCCCTTTTTTATCGAATGTGATCCGATCAGCATTCCACATCAATTTACCAGGAAACAGGATATTGAAGCAGCCGGCTTTCTTGCAGCCACTATCGCCTGGGGAAACAGAAAGATGATACTCAGGAGTGCAAACCGGATTATGGGGATGCTCGATCATTCGCCGTATGACTTCATAATGAATTCAAGTGATGACGAATTCCGGGCGGTCGAAGGCTTTGTACACAGAACATTTAATTCCACCGATCTGGTTTATTTCCTGAAAGCCCTCCGGCACATATACAAGAACAAAGGCGGACTTGAACCTATATTCCAGACTTATCAAACGACAAATTCTCTTCAACCCGCCATACACGAGTTACACAAGATATTCTTTCAACTTCCGCATGAAAAAAGAACAGAAAGGCATGTTTCTGACCCGAATAAAGGATCATCAGCAAAGAAGCTGAATATGTATCTCAGATGGATGATCCGGAAAGATGACAGAGGAGTGGATTTTGGCATCTGGGAATCAATATCTCCATCAATCCTTTCATGCCCCCTCGATGTTCATTCAGGAAATGTTGCCAGGAAACTTGGCCTTCTCACAAGAAAACAGAATGATGCAAAGGCAGTTGCTGAACTGGATGGAGTTTTAAGAAGTTTTGACCCGGAAGATCCGGCTAAATATGATTTTGCATTATTTGGATTAGGCGCCATAGAAAAATTTTGACAATAAATCATTTTCTGATTACATTCTTGACACCCCGACAATTTAAAACAAGAGCTTCCTCTATATCCGGGCAGAATTTATTCAAAACATTATAATTGTAACTTTGCAAAGTTATTCAGGATGAGTCATTTTTCATTATCTGCATTGCATTGACCATTCCTGATGTTTGTATATAATCCTGATTTAGAATGGCAGCAGGCGTATTCAGTTTTAAAAGGTTCAACATAAAACATGACAGGTGTGCTATGAAGGTTGGCACAGACGGAGTTCTTTTAGGCGCCTGGTGCAATGTTGATACAGCCCGGAGGGTGCTTGATATCGGGACTGGTAGCGGACTTATTGCTTTAATGATTGCACAGAGAAACCCCCGTTGCCTTATTGACGGGGTGGAGATTGACAGGGCCTCATATGAACAGGCGGCAGAAAATGCAGCAGGCAGCCCGTGGGGTGACAGGATAAATGTTTACCATGCCTGTTTCAACGAATTCAGCGAATCCATTGAACATAAGTACGACCTTATAGTCTCCAACCCTCCCTTTTTCCGGAACTCCCTTGCCAGTCCCCTCCCCTCCCGCACGACAGCACGGCACTCCGGCTCACTTTCAACAAGCAGGCTGGCAGAAGGTGCGGACAGACTGCTTTCGGCCGGCGGCAGATTCAGCATAATCCTGCCCGTTGCCGAATCTTCAACATTCATAGAAGAAGCGGCCCTGAGAAACCTTAACTGCAGGAGGGCCACACGGGTGCTGCCGAACCCGGACAAGTCCCCGAAGCGCCTGCTGATGGAATTCACCCGTGATCCTGGCATGATTGAAAATAGTGACCTGATCATTGAACTTGACAGGAGACATAAATACTCAGATGAATTTAAGAAGCTCACAAGCGATTTCTACCTCTATTTTCTCTACTGACAGATAATATCCAATTTTTGGATTACTGATGCTGTGCAACATAGATATGGTATCGTGAATTATGATACTAATCATAACAAACAATCGTAAATCTCCATATTTTAGGTTTTTAAATCATTACGACCCTTACGTCAAACATAAATCAGGATACTGTTATGTACAAAGTGCTAATTCTCGGGGCTGGCATGGTGGTGAAGCCCATTGTTAAGTACCTTCTTGAAAAGGACATCTACGTTACCGTTGCCACGCGTACAAAATCGAAGGCTGAGGCCATGACCGGCAACCATCCGAAGGGAACCGCACTGGAGTGGACTGTTGACGATGAGGAAGGCCTCGACAGGATGGCAGGCGGGCACGATATAACAGTAAGCCTTCTGCCGTGGGCGTGGCACCCCCTTGTAGCCCGGTATTGCATTAAACACAAAAAAAACCTGGTTACCACCTCATATGTAAAACCTGAGATGCAGGAACTAGACGGCAAAGCAAGGGATGCCGGTATAATCATACTGAATGAACTGGGACTGGATCCTGGTATTGACCACATGTCGGCGATGCGCATAATAGACGATGTTAAAGGCAGAGGCGGCAAGGTGGAGGGTTTCTACTCCATCTGCGGGGCATTGCCGGCACCGGAGGCTGCAGATAACCCTTTCGGTTACAAGTTCTCGTGGAGCCCAAAGGGAGTAGTGATGGCGGGTAATAATGACGGCCGTTTTCTCAAAGATGGCAAAATAGTAACAGTGCCGACTGAAGACCTTTTCAAAAACCCGCTGAATATCAATTTCCCGGGTGTGGGACAACTTGAGGTATACCCTAACCGCAACTCACTCCCATATATTGATCTATATGGTATTGGCGAAACAAAAACAATGGTCAGGGGCACCTTCCGGCATCCGGGATGGTGTGAAATAATGGATGCCATAAAGGAGCTGGGGATGCTCTCAACAGAGAAGAAAGATTTTTCGGGCATGACCTTTGCCGGATTTGCAGCAGCCACAGCAGGAGTTGAACCGGGTGGCGATATAGCAGAAAAGATCGCATCGCAGCTTAATACCGGGAAAGATTCACTTCCGCTGGAAGCCCTGAAATGGCTTGGCCTGCTGGATGAGAAACCGATGGGGCGCGGCGTTGATACACCCTTCGAGGTTGTTTCCGACCTTATGATCGATAAAATGATGCTTGGCAATGATGAGCGCGATATGGTAGCAATGCAGCACATCTTCCTGGTATCCGGCAATGACGGGAAGCGTGAGGTGATCAAATCAACCATGCTGGATTACGGCTCTCCGGCCACCGATACGGCTGTCGCACGTACAGTCGCATTACCGGCAGCCATCGGGGTTGAAATGATACTCGAAGGGAAGATCACAGCGAAAGGGGTCCATATCCCGGTAATACCCGAAATATATAACCCCATCCTCGACAGGCTCGAGGATATGGGTATAAAGATGGACGAGGAATACGGGCTGCCGGAAAGTGAATACACCGGTGACTAGTTAACCACCTCTCCGGGGAGCCTCTCAGATCAGCGGAAGCATAGCTTTCAGAAGAGTTACGGGCTATCCGGGGCATGCCTGTTATTGTTTAATCACCCCTCTTACAAGTACTTCGCTCCCCTGTGAAATCCTTACAAGGTAATACCCCGGGGGCCAGTCGCCCGAAAGGGTCATATCCATCTTGCTGTCATGCTTATATTTCGCGTATGAACCGACCACTTTACCCGAAAGGTCGATTATTTCAATCAGCACCTCACCTGTAAACGAGCCCGTAAGTTCAACAATCAGGTGACTGGTCACAGGATTAGGATAAAGAAGCAGACCTTCTCCGTGAGGAGGCGCCTCGATTGCGGTGACAACCAGTTTTTCAGAGAACCTGTTACATTTGTCGTCAGTCAACAGCACCCTGATTTCTCCTGTGTAATCATCCATGTCAAGCGTCCTGCCGGTCTCTCCGGGTATCGGCAGTCCGTCCAGGTACCACTGGTAACCGGGGGCAGTCTCGGCCGACACGTACCTGTTGGTAGTGTGGTCGGTTATAATCTCATTCTCTGCAAGAGTGTTCTCAATAATCGTTATTTCCCTTTCCGCAGATGTTTCATCTGCGTTACCGGAAATGGTAAGGCTCACCAGGTAGGTCCCGGGCGACCTGTATGTATATACCGGGTTAATATAAACCGATGTATCATCACTTACTGCCTCATCGCCAAAACTCCAGAACCTGCTTTGTATCTTTCCGTCACTTTTGTCGACAAAACGCGTCCGGGCATGAGCGCATGGATACTCAACTTCAAACCGCGCAAATAGCAGATCCTCGCATCGACCAGGGTTCCAGCCTGAAGTTTCGCCTGAAAGCATACTGTTTTCCCCTGAGCCATAAACTGCGCGCCCGCCGGCAATTACATTGTAAATATCCATGTAGTCAAAACAAAACTTCACATACTCGTCATGCCTTATTTCAGCCGGGTCATCTGACATTGAGTGCAGCAACACCATATCGTCAGAAGAAGATTTTACTTCAAATGCTTCAAGGACCTGCTCACTGCCCCCCTGAAGGTATGTCAGCGACCCTTTATCAAGCAGAAGCTCAGCTATCCTGTTGTTACCAATAAGTTCAAGCCCCCCCCTGTTCACCATAACACCTTTCTCATGATCTCCCTTAACGGACAGTATTCCTCTTATGACCTCAGTATTTTCAATCAAAACTGACGGGGCAGAAAGCACAACACGGTCCTCATCATCTTCGAGATCAACGATAACAGTCATTCCTTCAGCATTAACAGTAAATTCATTATCTTCAACAACAAAGCTATCCAGCACAAACAGGTTGCTGCCGTTGAAACTGACCGATTTGGGGAGTTCGCCGGCAAAAGAAAAACTGCCGATATAAAGGTCCCTGTCCGACATATCCACAGTTCCCGATTTGACCACAATGCTCTCTGCACTGATATCACTTAACAGCCTCCAGTGGCCATCGCTGTTATCAAAGACAAGTCTCAGGGGACGCCCCATGTTTCTCCCTGTATTGATTACCCCGCTAACCCCGCTCAATACAAAATCTCCCCCGCCGGAGTAAAAGTCCATATTGCCTGATACCAGCAGGTCGCCGGAAACCCCAATATCATTCCCGTCCATATCAATGCTGTTACCCCCCTTGTCCAGCCAGGAAAACGACCTGCAGAAAACATCCGAAGAGAGTGACAGGATATCAGAGGGATTGGCAAATGAGTTCTCGTCAATCACAACATTTATGGTGTCATTGGGAATAATGCCGGCAGGCTCACCTCCTGAAGCCAGCGACCAGCCTTCAGGATCATTCCAGTATCCGCTGCCTCCTATCCAGTAAAGATTTGCCTGGTCAGCAGGTTGCCCTAAAGATGCGAAAAAGATAATAGAAAAATCCTGGCTCCCGTTCTCAAGTTCTCCTTTGTGTGATACTGAAACCGTATACCTGCGGGGCTCTGGATCTTCGATCAGTATCTTCTCGATGTTATCTCTGAAATTGTCTCCTCTTTCAGCTGGCTTTCCCGGATCATCAGGATCAAGTAGCCACGGGTAATAAACATTTCCAGCCTCATCTGTAATTCTCAGATCGAGGTCGTTTACAAGCATCAGGTCAGGTGGATTTATTGTACCTGCCTCAGGTGGCGTGCCCGGCGGATCGGTCCATGATAATGTGGCTGTAATATCTGATACCCCATCAGAATAAAAGTCAAACTCATACACATCCCCTTCATCCAGGTTAAGCTCCCTGATAATTACAGAAAAACCATCGTCGTCCATTATCATCCCTGCTGCCTCCGATGTATTAAGCATCCCCCAGCCGAAACTGTAATCGGGACCCCTGCTATTTCCGGTATGATAAGCAGTATGTATGACCAGCCCCTTGAGGGTGGCAGCACGCATATGCCTGCCGTGGATATTGTGGTACAGTTCCTGCAACAGCAGCAGTGACCCTGCTACCACCGGCGCCGACATAGAGGTTCCGCTTGACAGTCCATACCTGTCATCAGGCAGGGTGGAAAGCAAACTCTGGCCGGGCGCCACAATATCGGGCTTGACACGCCCGTCATCTGACGGGCCCCAGCTGCTGAAAGAGGTCATCCTTACATCTGAAGGCTTTTCATATCTTTTAGGAATTTTATCAACGGCACCTACAGCCAGGACATTCTTGGCAATTGCCTCAGGACCGATACAATCATACGGGCCGTTAGGCTCCCTTGACCCGTCACCCTCTCCGGTTCGTGAATTACCGGCCGACCAGACCATCAGAAGCCCGGGTGCATTGAAGGCAATATCATCCAGCGCGCGGCTCTGGCGTCGGGTATAAAAACCGAACCGGTAATCCTCTTCAGCATCCTCAGGCCCGTTCCACACCCACTCACCGTCATCCCGTGTCCATCCAAGCTTGATGCCATACGAATGATTTGAGATCAGCAGTCCCCCGGCAGCCTCCCGCGCAATCTCCGATATGTCGTTGTTCCAGTCATACCCGATAATCCCGGCATCGTATGCCATTCCCCTTGCAGCTGAATCCAGTCCGGCTGCAGCAATCGTACCGGTAACATGTGTGGCATGGTTATCGGGATCTGTAAAAGAATCCTTTGCAACAACCCTCCTGGAGAACTCTGTATGGGCAGTATCGGCAATTCCTGAATCCCACACCCCTGCAGTATACCCGCTCCCCGCCAGATCCAGTCCGAGTCCCCCTCCCTGATGCAGCATGTCAGTCGTAACGGTAACTGCGGAAACGAAATTGAAGGTGGTATGGTACACAGGTATTCCTGTCGTATCAATATACTGAATCTCAATCACCCTGCCGTCTTCCATCACCCTCCGCACCGGCTTGTCGTTCCGTATGGCCCACTCAACCGCACCGGCCTTACGCCTGGTGTATTCTTCATTGTGCCTGTCAGAAATCACCCTGAGCTCATTAACCGAACCTGGAGGAAATTGAGGCTCTTCCTGTGCATCAGACAGTGCAGGGCACAAAAGAAACAGAAACAGAGTTATAAGAATTGCGTGCATACTGATTTTGATTGACAGCATATACTGCTGAAAAACCCTTTCTGCCGCAGGGTGTCTCCCTGTGAACAATTTTCTGCCTGCCGGGGTTCAAACAGGCCCCGGGTTGAAATACCAATGATAAAAAAAATCCGGGACAATGCCCGGATTTTTTTTATCATTGTAATATCCACCTCACTAAGGATTCTGATCACCCGCTGTGATCTGATCGTTATTGTCGATCTCAGACTGCGGTATCTGGTAAATGAACAGCGGATCGTTTGCAGGAAGCTCAAGGTAGAGGGGACTGGTAGCATATGCCTGGTGGTTGCTTCCTGTCCTGTCGAGGGGCCTCTGCAAACGCCTTATGTCGCGCATTGAGAATCCCTCACCCCATAGCTCGATCCTTCTCTCAAGATAGATAGCATCAAGCAGGGCCTGTCCTGTCTCTGTAACAACAGGAGCAACCTCAAACCTTGCATCCCACAGTTCCTGCAAAAGAGCCTGAGAACCATTGTTGTCGCCAAGCTCAGCCCTTGCCTCGGCTTCGATAAGGAGCATCTCCTCGGGCCTCATCATAACGTAATCGGCAGCAAACTCTTTGCCTCCGGGACGTCCTGCATTGAACTTGAGGTTTATGAAATCGTAGGTTACACCGGTAGCAATGGTATAGGGCCCAATCAGTTCCTTCCTGATATCGCCGTCCTGCATCTTGTCATAAAGCCTTGCACTAACAAGCTTGGGGGCAAGATTAAGCCCCGTATAGCCTGGAACGGTCATGTCAAGATGTGAGAAGAGCGAAGCATAGATGGTCGACTGCTCATCGTCAATCTCAAGTCCCCACAACCAGCTCTGCGCCTGGTAGCTGTCAAAGCCTGCTGCAAACTGGGTCCTTGTGTTTATTGGCACTCCCTGACGGGCAGCCGCTGCATGGTCCCTTGCTGCTGCCCAGTCCTGCATATAGAGAGCAACACGCGCCCTCAATCCATGGGCAACATTGAGGTTGATATTGGATATATGTCTGCGTCCAACAGGATTGGCAGTCATAAGCGCGATCGCCTCATCCAGGTCGGCTGCAGCCCTCTGGTACACCTCTGATAACGGAGCCCTTGGATTGCCCTCCTGGGTGGGTTCAAGGTAGATAGGCACACCCGGTGCGCTGGGATCGGCAGCATAGGTCTGCTGGAACATCTCTGCAAGGTTGTGATAAGAATATCCACGAAGAGCAAGAGCCTGAGCCTTTACATTTGCCCGTTCCTCAGGACTGGTTGCAGTAGCATCATCAATGTTTACAAGAATGTTGTTCACATTGTTGATGATCCTGTAAAACTGCGACCATGTCCATCCCGACCTGCGGTATTCTGCCTGGTTGTTGTCGAGCTGGTAATCCCATCCAAACCAGTGGAACCTGGCCATTACCATATCCTCGCCCATGAGGTCCATGGCATGGTCGAGTGCCTTCACGCCAAACTGGTCATGATTCGCCCTGAATGCACGCATGTCGCGCAATACGCCGTCAAGAACGGTCTGACATCCCTGTACAGTTGTAAAAACATCTGCATCAGAGATCTGGTTAGTCGGCGCCGTCTCAAGGAAGTCCTCCGAGCAGGCGGCTGTTATGCCGGCTATTATTAATATTATTAAACCAAATCTTTTCATATTTTATTTTTTTAGAAATTCATACTAACACCAAATGTAACGGTACGGAGAGGAGTGTAGTTGTGCCCCTGCAAACCTCCGAAACTCTGGGTCGGATCCATACCCTGCAACGAGGTAAATGTATACAGGTTGGTTCCGGTCACAAAAACGCGTGTATTTGACATTCCAATTGTCTGCAGCATGGTTGAAGGCAGGCTGTATCCCAGCGAGACACTCCTTATGCTAAGGTAATCGCGGTCAAACAGGAACCTGGAAGATGTAAAGTTGGCATTCTGGTCTCCGATCAGTATCGGGTTGTCGGTGTCGGTGTTTTCAGGTGTCCAGCTGTCAAGGATGTCCTTGTGCCAGTTTGTACCGTAGGTGCCGTTATGCATAAGCGCCTGGTAAACACCGTCAAGAACTTTACCTCCGATACCAAAGTTCAGCATGAATGAGAAGTCGAAATCACCGAACCTCATGCTGTTTGAAAAGCTACCCTCTAAATCAGGAATTGAGGTTGCAACATAATAACGGTCAGCCTCCCCTACATTGGTAGTAGTTTCCCTGCCCGTGATTATCGGTTCACCGTCATCATCAACACCATCAGTTATATCTTTGTACCACATGACGCGGCCCTCTTCATTCAGTCCGGCAAACTCCCTGATCCAGAAATCGTATATTGACCTGCCCACTTCCCAGCGTTTCGAACCGACTATCATCTCATCCTGCGGAAGCTCGGTTATCTCATTGGTGAAGTGCGACAGCATCAGGTCGGCGTTCCAGACAAAGTTCCTTGCAGATACAATATTGGCGTTGATCTCAAGGTCAATACCGGCATTCCGTATTGCACCAACGTTGTCGTCGATTGAGGAGAACCCTGTTGAGGGCGGGATCGGCCTCTGGAACAGCAGTCCGTCACTATCCTTAATATAATACTCTATATTGAATGACAGCCTGTTGAAAATCCTGAAGTCAAGGCCGACGTTCATGGTGTTGTTCCTCTCCCATGTAAGGTCGGGTGTGGGAAGGCGCGATGCCAGAAGTCCGGGAAAACCAAGGTTGTCCCATCCAGTGGCATAAAGTCCGAGATAAGCATAGTAGCTTGGCAGGGCCTCATTTCCAAGTGCGCCATAGCTTGCCCTTACTACCATGTTGTCAAGCCATACAAAGTCCAGCATGAAGCTTTCCTGGCTTAATCTCCATGAACCGCCAACCGACCAGAAATTACCCCAGCGGTAATCGGGGTGGAAACGGGATGAACCGTCCATCCTGTAGCTGGCTGAGAAGTAGTACCTGTTGGCATAGTCGTAATTTATCCTTGAGAGATAACTCTCAAGCCTGTGGTTATGCTCGTACGAACTTGAACCCTCTGCTGTTGCGGCAGCATCCAGCTCTACAAGTCCCCCGAACGGGAACCCTGTACGGACGGCATTGATAAAGTTGAACTGGTACTGGGTGCTCTCGTGACCAGCAAGTACATCTACAGAGTGGTCGCCAAAGTTCCTGCTCCAGGTCAGTAGCTGGTTTGCTGAAAAGTTCATGGTACGCTGAGTCTCCCTGGTAGATCTTCCCGAGAACGCCTGTGCATCACCAAAAAGGGCATTCTGGTGTGTCAATCCGCCAAAACCGTAGTAATCGGCGCTGGCATTCAATAAGAGGTTGAAATCCTCAAGGAAAGTGAATTCAACAAAACCGCGGCTTGTAAGTCCGTCACGCCTGTATTCGCGGGTATCAAGTGTTATTGTTCCCAGAGGGTTGCTGTTCGAAATGTAGGCCCTCGCACGTCCGAAAGTGGCGCCGTAGTCGGGCAGTTTGTTTCCGTCAGCGTCAAGGACCGGTGTACCGTCCGGCTCATACTTATAAACGGGATAGATTGGTGCAACCATCCTGGAAAACATGAATGAGTTAACATAAGCCGTTCCGCTCGCCTGCGGGAAGTTCTGTACGGATGTTGAACCGCCCAGGTTAATACCAACCTTCACCCAGTCGCGCATCTGGCTCTCGGCATTGGCGCGGATGGAAAAACGGTCAAAGTTGGAAGCCCGTACAATACCTTCATCCCTAAGGTAGTTGGCTGAGATAAAATAAGTAGTCTGGTCAATTCCGCCGCTTGCGCTCAGCAGGTAATCCTGGCGAATACCGGTACGATGAAGCTCATCATACCAGTTGTCGGTCCAGAGCCTGCTTGCAGCCGGGTTGATATTACCATCGATAACCACCTGTCCGGGATCAACATCGTAAGCGTTGTAACCACCAAGCCGGGGTATGACGTTTGCAGATGCATGGTTGCTCCAGAACGCCTCATCCTCATCGGTGTGTGTTGACCACCTTGCCTCATTGTAAATCCTCTGCCAGGTCTGCTCATAATACTGCGGCACATTTACCCTTTCATATTCGGGAATTCCGCGCTCACTATACCCTACGTTAGCCCTGAAATTGAAGTTGGCTTCTCCTGCCTGCCCTCTTTTTGTGGTTATCAGGATTACACCGTTGGCACCACGCGAACCGTAAAGAGCTGTTGCCGAAGCATCCTTCAGGATAGTGATGCTCTCAATATCAGCTACAGGTATCGTATTGATATTCCCGGCATAGGGGAACCCGTCAACAACGTAGAGCGGACTTGCATCGGCGTTCACGGAGCCAAATCCGCGGATACGGATATCGGCAGTTGCACCGGGCTGTCCAAGGCCGCTGGTAGCCTGGATACCTGAGGACATTCCCTCAAGGGCCTTCGAAATATCTGCTACCTGGATCCTTTCAAGGCGTTCGCTGCTTACTGAAGAAGCTGAACCGGTATAACTTTCGCGGCGTGCAGTTCCATATGCAATAACGATCACCTCGTCAACTGCAAGCAACTCAGGCTCAAGCTCAACATCGATCACTGTACGGCCCTCGATCGGCACCTCCTTTGTTGTCATACCAACGAAACTGAAGACCAGTACCTGGGCATCAGCAGGTACACTTAAGCTGTAAAAGCCTTCGAAGTTCGTTACGGTACCAACGCTTGTGCCCTGTACCACAACAGCTACCCCGGGCAGGGGCTCGCCATCTTCAGCACTGGTCACAGTGCCCGTAATCTGAGCTGTTTGTGCCTGCAAGTGGAAAACCCCGCAAAACACAAATAGCGACAGAATCATCATCATTTTTTTCATAGGAAAATTTTTAGGTTAACAAAAAGATTACGGTTAACTATTGCCGGGGCACCGGCAGCAGGAATACCAACACCCACTGAGCAACAGAAATACATAATTATCCACCTGCAAATTTAACAGAATTTTTTTTTAATGGTAATAATCATTTTTTTTTATCGGTTTTTTTAGGGTAATTTATCAGTAAATCAAACTGATCTAAAATATTAATACAAAAAACAGCACGAAAAGACAGTGCAGGCAAAATAAATCGATTTCAATTTCAAAAACTGCCCGGCCTCCTGTCAGGCATCCCGGAAACCCCGTTACAGAAGGTGAAACGGCGGCATCAGGCCGTATAAATAAAACCGTATATCTGTTTTGGTTTCTGCGTCCGGCCGGTAAATGGCCATATATTCTGTCATGGGTCTTTACAGGGAAAATATTAATTTAGCAACTGGTCTTAATAATGCCAGCAGGAAAAAACCAGGTCCGTAACAAGCTTTTCGCCAGGACATAAAGTAAAACCATCAATATTGCAGCACTTGGGCAAACAGGAAAAATATACCGAAACACCCCTTATGAAGCAGTACGGCAGCATTAAGGCAAAGCATCCCGATGCCATACTGCTTTTCAGGGTAGGCGACTTTTACGAGACGTTTGGCGAAGATGCCGTAAAAGCAGCGGGAATTCTTGGCATAACCCTTACAAGAAGGGCAAACGGCGCCGCCTCCTATGTTGAACTGGCCGGCTTCCCCCATCATGCAATCGATAATTACCTCCCAAGGCTGGTCAGGGCAGGTCAGAGGGTGGCAATCTGCGAACAGCTTGAAGATCCCAAACTTGCAAAAAAGATCGTCAAAAGGGGCATAACAGAGCTGGTTACGCCGGGTGTTTCACTTAACGATAATGTGCTCGAGCACAAAAAAAACAATTTCCTGGCATGTGTGCACCTGGAAAAATCAAGTGCAGGGGCTGCATTCCTTGATGTTTCAACTGGTGAGTTTATGCTGTCGGAAGGCAGTCTCGAATATATCGACAAGCTGCTGAGCGGTTTCGAACCAAAGGAGGTTCTTTTCGAAAAAGGCAAACAGGATGATTTTGAAAAAGCTTTCGGCAGCAGGTATTATATATATAAACTTGATGAGTGGGCATTCCATGGTGCAACAGCCTATGAGAAGCTGACTGGCCATTTCAGAACTCAAACCCTTAAAGGTTTTGGGGTTGAATCGCTCAGTTTAGGTGTGACTGCTGCAGGAGCGGTGATGCACTACCTTGAGCTTACCCGTCACGAACAGCTTGCTCATGTGACCTCTCTGTCGAGGATTGACGAGGATAAATACGTATGGCTCGACAAATTTACCGTCAGGAATCTCGAGCTATACTATTCATACAATGAAGGTGCAAGAACCCTCATATCGGTTATCGACAAAACCCTCTCTCCGATGGGAGGCCGTTTGCTGAAGAGATGGATAAGCCTGCCGCTGAAAGACACAGGTGAGATAAACCGCCGGCTTGATGCTGTCGAATTCTTAAAGGAGAACCAGGAGACTGCCGTTCAGCTGGCAGAAGCAATAAAACAGACCGGCGACCTGGAGAGGCTTGCATCGAAAATATCGGTTGGCAGAATAAATCCCCGTGAGATGGTGCAGCTTAAAACAGCGCTGGAATGTGCTGCCACAGTAAAAGGTATATGCCTGGAAACCGGACGGCAGTCCGTTAAGGATACAGCCGCCTCAATAAATGAATGCAATGACCTGAAAGACAAAATATCCAAAGCGATAAGAGAAGATGCACCAAATGCCGTCCAAAAAGGGAACGTTATAGCCGAAGGGGTTTCTCCCGAACTCGACGAGCTTCGCGATATACTGCACTCCGGCAAGGATTACCTTATAAGCATGCAGCAGCGGGAGATTGAACGAACCGGCATCACATCACTTAAAATAGGCTACAATAACGTGTTCGGGTACTATATTGAGGTGCGGAACACTCACAAAGACAAGGTTCCGGGGGAGTGGACAAGGAAGCAGACCCTGGTTAGCGGCGAAAGGTATATTACCGCAGAACTTAAAGAATACGAAGAAAAGATTCTGGGAGCCGAAGAGAAGATACTCACACTGGAAACCAGGCTTTTCAATGAAACTGTTGAATATGCAGCCGGGCACATTGCCGCACTGCAGCAGTCGGCCTCATCAATCGCACGAATTGACTGCATCCTGTCATTTGCAGAACTTGCAAATGACAACAACTACTGCAAGCCCGACGTAAATGAGAGTAACATTATAGACATCAGGCAGGGGCGACACCCGGTAATCGAGCAGTCCATGCCGCCCGGAGAGGAGTATATCGCAAACGACCTGTACCTGGATGACAGTGAGCAGCAGTTACTTATCATAACAGGGCCAAACATGTCGGGAAAATCGGCCCTGCTG
Organism: Bacteroidales bacterium; assembly: GCA_007131165.1. Classification (GTDB taxonomy): domain Bacteria; phylum Bacteroidota; class Bacteroidia; order Bacteroidales; family PUMT01; genus PXAP01. The sequence continues at coordinate 21,948 of SLRB01000153.1, forward strand.
AGACAGACCGCGCTTATTGTGCTGCTGGCCCAGACCGGATCGTTCGTACCGGCGCAGTCGGCATCCATCGGGTTAGTCGACAAGATTTTCACCCGTGTGGGTGCATCAGATAATATATCTCTTGGCGAATCGACATTCATGGTCGAGATGAATGAAGCTGCAAGCATACTTAACAATCTCTCCTCACGCAGCCTCATACTGCTGGACGAGATAGGCCGCGGAACGAGCACCTACGACGGCATCTCCATAGCCTGGGCCATGGCTGAGTTCATACACGAATACCCGCACGGCAGGGCAAAGACACTTTTTGCCACGCATTATCACGAGCTCAATGAGATGGAGCATTCATTCAGCCGCATAAAGAACTATAACGTATCGGTAAAGGAGATGGACAACAAGGTTATCTTCCTGCGTAAGCTGGTGCGCGGCGGAACCGAACACAGCTTTGGCATTCACGTTGCCCGCATGGCAGGCATGCCAAAAAGCGTCGTTAAAAGGGCCGGCAAGATACTGAGTGAGCTCGAGAAGTCACATAACCGCCACTCCCTGTCAAAACCGGTTGCATCCCTTGCCGGCCAGCGGGAGGGCCTTCAGTTGAGCATCTTCCAGATGGACGACCCGGTGCTGAAACAAATACGTGACGAGATCATGAACCTTGACATCAACAACCTCACCCCTGTCGAAGCGCTCAACAAGCTCAACGAGATAAAAAAAATTACAGGTCTAAAGGATAAAAATAACTGATACCCTTCCGGGGATGAGAACGCTGCGGAACATCTGCCGCCGAATACACGCAGAGATATAAACAACAAGGAGCAGCCGCCGGAGAATATCCGAAGATATAATAACTACACGGAGCAGTCGCCGGAGAATATCCAAAGAGTTTAGAACATCATAAAACACCCCGCGATACGGAACATCCGGCAACAACTCCGGTTTTGGTGAAAGCCCCCGGGGGAGTGCAGAGCGTCCGGCAATTTTTTCTGGTTTTACAATTTTGTTTTTTGAAAAACAGAAAAATGAATTAACTTTGCACCACCAATGCGGAAATAGCTCAGTTGGTAGAGCACGACCTTGCCAAGGTCGGGGTCGCGGGTTCGAGTCCCGTTTTCCGCTCCACTCCCGGAAGCAATTCCGGGATTTTTTATAATGCTGTTCGAAGTTTTTGTTGCATAATCATCAACAATTTTCTTAATTTTACGCTCTCGGTCCTGCCCGGGTGGTGGAATTGGTAGACACGCAGGACTTAAAATCCTGTGGCCATTGCGGCCGTGCGGGTTCAATTCCCGCCCCGGGTACCCCAAACCCCTTGTAACTGATACGTTGCAAGGGGTTTTACATTTTTTACCGTAAGGATCATTAAATTTGCAGAAATACCCTGGAAACATGCAAAAAGACTTCTCCTCAATACGCAGGGAATACAGGTTGAAGAAGCTCACAACCTCTGCCGTCAGCGCCGACCCCCTTGTGCAGTTCGGTATTTGGCTCGACGAGGCCATTTCGGCCAGGGTAACCGAACCGACTGCAATGACACTTGCCACTACCGGCAGTGACGGGCAACCCTCGGCCAGGATTGTCCTTCTTAAGGATATTGACGGAGATGGACTGTCGTTCTATACAAATTATGAAAGTAAAAAAGGGCGGCAACTGTCTGAGAACAGCCATGCGGCCCTGCTGTTTTTCTGGCCCGAACTGGAACGGCAGGTGCGCTTCGAGGGAACGGCAGGTAAACTTGCTGCCGCCGAATCTGACCGTTACTTCAGCTCCCGCCCCCGCGAAAGCCGTCTGGGAGCATGGGCTTCACGGCAAAGCAGTGTAATAGCTTCCAGGTCGGAACTTGAAAAGGAGGTGCATAATATCACCGGCCGTTATAAGGACAGAGATATCCCCCGGCCCCCTTTCTGGGGCGGCTACAGGCTGATGCCCGTCCTTGCCGAGTTCTGGCAGGGCAGGCCCGGCAGACTGCATGACAGGATAGAGTACCGGCTTAACAATGGATCCTGGAATATACGAAGGCTCTCCCCCTGAAAACAAAAAAATTGTTAAACCAACTTCCTGCATTAAACTATTTCGAATTTTTTCATCTAAGGAGATGTGATATGGTTTAATTCTATTAACAATTCTGAATATGAGACATGTAATTTTTATTATAGCAGTGTTTTTATCTATACCCCCGATGGTACTGGCCCAGCAGGGGCAGCGCCAACAGGGCGGTCAGCAGGGGCAGGGCCGTCAGTCAGGAGGCCAGCAGGAAGTGACAGTAACAGGTAAAGTGGCAGATGCCTCCGACGACACCCCCCTTATTGGAGCGCACCTGTCATTCGTGCACTTCAGGGATACTACACGCACTTTCCACACAACCACAGGGCATGACGGAAGCTTTTCCATAAAGATAGCACGCGGACAGTACACCCTGAGGGTCAGTTATGTTGGTTTTGAAACACTTTTGCTGGAAGGTGAAGAATCGGTAAGGGCCGCTGAAGAGGTAAATAACCTCGGCACGATCTACCTGGCCGAGGGAGCCTACCTTGATGAGGTTGAAGTAACCGGTTACAGGTCAGCAGCGCGGCTGAGAGGCGATACACTGGATTTCGATGCCCAGGCTTTCAAGGTCAATCCCGATGCCAGTGCCGAGGACCTTGTCAGGCGGATGCCGGGCATAACGGTTGAAGGTGGCCGCGTTCAGGCACAGGGTGAAGATGTCAGGAGGGTGCTGGTTGACGGCCGGGAATTCTTTGGCGACGACCCTTCGATAGCACTCAGGAACCTGCCTGCCGAAGTCATAGAACGTATCGAGGTATACGACAGGATGAGCGACCAGTCCGAGCTTACCGGCTTTGACGACGGCGAGCGCAGCAAGACCATCAACATAGTGACAAGGCTCGATACCAGGAGCGGCCAGTTCGGGCGGCTCTATTCGGGCTATGGTGGCGACGACCGTTACCAGGCCGGTATTGCCACAAACATATTCATGAATGACAGCCGGCTTTCAATAATCGGCATGAGCAACAACGTGAACGAGCAGAACTTCTCGCGCGAAGATATTCTCAGCCTGGCCGGAGGGGCAATAAGAGGCGGCCGCGGCAGCGGTACGGGTGGAGGCATGGGCCGTATGGCACAGGGAGGTGGCGCCCCGGGAGGAGCGCCAATGGGACATGTAACCGATTTCAGGGTCGGCACCCAGTACGGTGATAACACAACGCATGCTCTGGGACTGAATTACAGCGATATATGGCTCGACAACCGCATTAATTTCACAGGCAGTTACTTTTTCAACATATCTGATAATATAACCGACCAGTTTACCGACCGGCAGTATTTCCTGGATGAAAATGACAGGCAGTACTATCTGGAGGACAGTGAGTCGAGCAGCAGGAACAACAACCACAGGATGAACATGAGGGTGACCTACGACATCGACGACAAGAACTCTGTTATTTTCACCCCCAGACTGACACTACAGAGTAACACGGCCGACAGCTACCTGGAGGCAAGGAACCTCTTCGAGGGCTATAACCTCAGCGAATCCTTTACAGGGTATGATACAGACCTGAGCGGCTACAATATCGGGAGCTCACTGGTTTACAGGTACCGGTTCGACAAAACGGGGCGCACGATCTCGGCCAACCTGGGAGCCAACTTTAACAATAACGAGACCCTCTATTACCTGGATGCTCTTAACGAATACTTTGCCGGTGAAGGTGATCCTGCAGCGGGAGAGGCTGCTCTGAGTGATTACCTTAACCAGCGATCCGACTCAGAGACTATAAACAATACCCTGTCATCCAATATCAATTATACCGAACCTCTTGGTGAAAGAATAATGCTGCAGGCCAGCTACAACATCTCCCGTGCCGCCAACGAGACCGACCGGATTACAAACAGCTGGGATTCTATAACAGGATCGTACACCAGTTTTGAAGCTGAACTGTCTAACAGGCTGCAAAGCAACTATCTTACGCAAAGAGGGGCTGCAGGCCTTCTTTTCAGGGGTGATAATTTCAATCTTACGGCCGAGCTGGGCTACCAGCATGCAGCGCTAACAGCCGACCAGGTCTTCCCCTATGAATTCGACCTGGAGAGAAGCTTCCGGAATTTCCTGCCACGGGTAATGCTCACCTATAATATTGAAAGGGGCAAAAGCCTGCGTTTTAATTACCGCACAAGCACCAACCCCCCTTCGGTAACACAGCTCCAGGAGGTGGTCGACAATTCAAACCCCATGCTTCTTTCATCGGGAAACCCCAACCTCGACCACAGCTACAGCCACTTTTTCATGACCCGTTACAACGCCACCAACACCGAAAAATCGACCAACTTCATGGCGTTTCTTTTCGGGAATATCTCCGACGACCATATAGGCAATTCAACAATAATAGCAAGGCAGGATACAACCCTTGCAAACGGTTACCTGCTCAAGAAAGGCTCACAGTTCTCACATCCGGTCAACCTTGACGGGTATGCAAACATACGCTCGAACCTGATCTACGGCTTCCCCGTAAGGGCAATAAGAAGCAACCTTAACCTGAGCAGCGGACTTGGCTGGGTGCGTACACCAAGCCTTATCAATGACCGCAAGAATATTGCCAATACTTACACTGCCAGCGGCGGGTTGATTCTCTCAAGCAATATCAGTCCCAATGTCGACTTTTCGGTGTCATACAACGCAAGCTACAACATAGTTGAAAATACACTGCAGCCACAGCTTGACAATAACTATTTTCAGCAGACAAGCGGCACCAGGTTCAGCTTTATCGTGTTCGACAACTGGGTGCTGAGAAGTGATATAAACCATACTATGTATCGTGGACTGGGTGATGAGTTTAACCAGGAATTCTTTTTGTGGAACATGAACATCGGCAGGAAACTGTTCAACAACAACCTGGGCGAGATAACCCTTAGCGTATTTGACCTGCTGAACCAGAACAGAAATATTGTCAGGAATGTTTCAGATTCCTATATAGAGGACCTGCGCACAAATCAGCTTACCAGATTCTTTATGCTTACATTCACCTATAACCTGAGGAACTTCAACATGAGGCAGTCATAAGCATCCTGCTGTCATGCCCGGCTTCGGGATACACCGGTAATCCATTGTCCGGTATCTTCTGGCAGTAACATAAGGCCGTAATCAGCATCAACCGCCATTCAAGTCAGTGGCCGTTCCCGTGCAGGGAGCGGCCACTTCTTTTGGTACCCGCCCGGACAGAAAAGGATTACACTCTTCCCTGTATCCGGCAAACTAAAATTTCAGCCACTTTTCTTTGCTGCGTGCCGATTCAATTACCCTTTCAATGAACCGCATTCCTCTTACCCCGTCATGCACGGTGGGAAAATCAAGATAGGCCGGGTCGGCCGGCAGGTTTTCCTTACGCTGGTTCAGGGCATGGGCCATATTTTTGTAAATATTGGCAAACGCTTCTATATACCCTTCGGGGTGACCACCAGGAACCCTGAGGTTCCACCTTGCAATTTCCGAAAGGTCGGCATGGTTAACCCCTGCACGCATCACCTGTACAGGTTGTCCCAGCATTTTAAGAAGCAGTGTATTGGGATCATGCTGCCTCCATTCCAAACCACCCTTCTCACCATATACCCTAATGGTCAGGTTATTTTCTTCGCCGGCGGCAATCTGGGTGGCCCATAAAACTCCTCTTGCACCGCCTTCAAACCGCAGCAAAACCGCAACATCGTCATCAAGGGCACGGCCTGGTACAAATGAGTTCATGTCGGCACATAGCTCAGATATCTGCAGTCCGGTTATGTACTCAGCAAGGTTCTCGGCATGCACACCAATGTCGCCCAGGCACCCCCCGGGTCCGTTATAGCGCGGATCCGAACGCCACGCCGCCTGCTGATTGCCCTCTTTCTCAAGCGGTGTAGATAACCATCCCTGGGGATATTCTACCACGATCTTGCGAACCGGACCTATACGGTCTTTCGAGACAAGCTGTCTTGCCTCTTTGACCATCGGATAGCCGGTGTAGGTATGGGTGAGGGCAAATAACAGGCCGGTCTTATCAACCTTTTTGGCCAGTTCGACAGCCTCGTCATGGGATATTGTAACCGGTTTTTCGCACACTACATGAAAGCCTTTATCCAGGGCCTCCATGGCAACCGGAAAATGCAGATGATTCGGTGTGGTAATGGCAACCATATCCATTCTTACATCCTCCGGTAAACCTGCCTCCTTCTCGATCATCTCCTTCCAGGTTCCATAGGCACGCTCGGGAGAAACATGATATATCCCAGCCGAAGCCTTCGACTTTTCAGGATCTGAATCAAAGGCTCCGCATACCAGTTCAATATGTCCGTCCATTATAGCTGCCCTGAAATGAACCGGTCCTATGAAAGACCCGGGGCCACCGCCAACAAGTCCCATTTTAATTTTTCTGCTCATTATTTCAATTTTTTTGGGTTAATAATTTTATATGTAACAAAAATAGTCTTTGTCAGCATTTATAACCACTGCAATTTAAAAAACCAGGCATTCATTCCCAAATTTAAAATAACCCAAATTGCCTATCCTGTAAATTGTTAAAAAAGCTTAATTTGCCTGCCGGAATGCAGACATAATAACTGATATACAGTTTTTTCACTCTCCTCTGAAACGCCTGGCAGAAAAATGATTGGTTTAATATTCGGATTATTATTGACCTAATTAATATAAATTCGTATTTTGGCAGAATGTTTGGTAAACGAGCTTTTTAAATATTTACTGAAATAAAACCACTTAAAACCAATTCTAATTACTAACTAAATTCATTGAAAATGGATAAAAGAATTTCGAGAAGAAAGTTTATCGGCAATACTGCCATGGCAGCTGCAGGGCTTACTATCCTTCCCAGCAACGTGGTAAGCGGGCTTGGACATAAAGCTCCCAGCGATAAGCTCAATATCGTTGGAGTAGGTGTCGGAGGAAGAGGCGCAGCAGTACTCAGACCAATGGAGAGCGAGAACATCATTGGTCTTTGCGATGTTGACTGGAGGTACAGCCAGAATGTATTCAACAGGTATCCCGATGCCAAGAAGTACTGGGACTATCGCAAGATGTTTGACGAAATGGGCAGGGACATCGACGCGGTTGTAGTTGCCACATCCGATCACACTCACGCTATTGTCGCAGCTGATGCCATGACCATGGGCAAACATGTTTATGTTGAGAAACCGCTTACCCATACTGTTTATGAATCACGCCTTCTAACAAAACTTGCCGAGAAGTACAAGGTGGCCACCCAGATGGGTAACCAGGGAGCTTCCGATGAGGGAGTTAACCTTTGCCGTGAATGGATTGCCAACGGCGAGATAGGTGAAGTGACAAGAGTAGATTCGTTTACCGACAGGCCCATATGGCCGCAGGGACTCAATACCCCTGAGGAGGTACAGCCGGTACCCGAAACACTGGACTGGGATCTTTTCATAGGACCAGCACCAATGCGTCCCTACAACGAGATATACACACCATGGAACTTCCGCGGATGGTGGGATTTCGGAACAGGTGCACTGGGTGATATGGCATGCCATGTGCTGCATCCCGTGTTCCTCGGACTGGAACTGACCTACCCGACAAAGGTTCAGGGTACATCAACACTACTGCTGGTAGACTGTGCACCAGTTGCGCAAAAGGTAAAGCTGGTTTATCCTGCAAGAACACCAAGCAGCAACATGAAGATCAATCTCCCCGAGGTTGTTGTTAACTGGTATGACGGTGGTATCCGCCCCGAAATGCCTGAGGGCTGGCCTGCCGGAAGGAACATGAATGATGCTGGCGGCGGCCTTATCTTCTACGGAACGAAAGATGTTCTGGTAGCTGGTTGCTACGGCCGTAACCCCTGGTTACTTTCAGGCAGGGTTCCCGATGCACCGAAATTCGTGCGCAGGGTACCGACCAACCATTACATGGACTGGGTACGCGCCTGTAAGGAGAGCCCGGAGAACAGGGTTGAGCCCTCTTCCGCATTCCATGAGGCAGGACCGTTTAACGAAATGGTTGTGATGGGTGTGCTTGCCGTGCGCCTGCAGTCACTCCACAAGGAGCTTGAGTGGGACGGCCAGAACATGAGGTTTACCAACATTGGCGACGACGAGACGATCCGTACCGTGATCCGCGACGGTTTTGAGATCACAGACGGCCACCCGACATTTGCAAGGGACTGGACAGATCCGGTTAATGCAAAACAATATGCTGAGGAGCTGGTTAACAGGCCTTACAGGGATGGCTGGAAGCTTGTACCCATGCCAACGTAGAGACACTTAATATCATGATAACAATGCGACTGCCCTGTGGTGAATAAAACTGCCCGGGCAGTCGTTTTGGTTGGACAAATTATCAACGAAATTCTAAAATTCATTGTAACTTAAATATGAAACCCGCATCAGCCTTCGGCAGACAAAATAATATGAACAAACCATGCGGGTTCCATCGGAATTGAAATACTGAATATGAGTTACCTGTTAACCATAATTAATTGAATATTAACTTGATAAACATGCTTTATACAGATGAAAACAAGACATTTAATTGTTGCTGCAACTATTATGCTAATCACTGTGATTGCCTGGTCATGCGGACCTGCAGCCGACCATGGCGCAGAAGCTGAAGTTGCACCAAACACCCTTTCTGAGCAGGAAAAGGAGGAAGGATTTGTCCTTCTTTTTGACGGTGAAACAACAACCGGATGGCGCTCCTATAACGGCGAAGACTTCCCCGACGAGGGTTGGATCGTTGAGGACGGCACACTTCGTTGTACCGGAAGGGGAGGCGATATAGTTTATGACGGGAAATTCAGGGATTTTCACCTTAAGATCGACTGGAAAATATCCGAAGGCGGCAACAGCGGTATTTTTTACCTGGGGCAGGAAATACCCGGCAGGCCTATATGGCACACAGCTCCGGAATTCCAGGTACTCGACAATGAACGTCATCCCGATGCAGAGCGTGGAGTAGACGGGAACCGCAAAGCGGCATCATTATACGACATTTTGCCGCCGGTGCCCCAGAACACCAGGCCTGTAGGAGAATGGAATAATGCAGAGATAATCGTCTACCAGGGGTCTGTGTTCCATCGTCAGAATGGCGAAGATGTACTTGAGTATCACCTGGAATCTCCTGAATTTGAGCAAATGGTTGAAGAAAGCAAGTTTGACGTCGAGCTTTTCGGCAAATACGTAGAAGGTGTGATCGGACTGCAGGACCATGGCGATGATGTGTGGTTCAGGAACATCAAAATAAGGGAATACTAACAGGCCGGGATACACGTTATTTTTAAATATAACCCAAATCAATTAAAATCCGGCTTCACAGTTTACTAAAAAACCCCGGGCATCCGTCCGGGGTTTTTTATTATAACAGCTACCTGCATTTTATAACATGAAGCTTACCCATTAAATTGGAGCTTACCCACCCCGGCCGCTTATCCCCCATAAGCCACTGCTGCCGGCAACAGGTGGGGATTGTTTCTGCTTTTAAACAGACGGCAGCGAATAACCCTGGCCCGGCAGTTACATGCAATGAATATACTTCAGCACAAGCTCCCTGATCGCATCATTATTACCATAAAGCCGTTCGCTGAGGTTCCTGTCATCAAATGACCTCAGGCGCTCTGCAATATTCTTCAGAACACCGGCCGGGAATATGCCGTTTTTCTCAAATACAGGCATTTTGGCCTCAAGTGCCGCCGCCGAATCCCAGCACGAGGCGGGAAGCTTTTCAAGCTTTGCATACCTTTCCTTATGTGCCTCCCTGAAGATATTTACATCTACATACAGGTCATTCGCAAGATCAAGAGCATTTTCCATTTCGAGCCCGTGCCTTGCAGCCACCACCAGCCCCGCCATAAGCAAATATATATCTGCCGATCCGTCGGGTGACCGAAACTCAACGGTTTGTTTCCCTCCATAGGCAGAAGTGTCAATTTTTTCGACGGGATTCGCATCATTTACCATGTCATTATCTCCAAGCCATCCGAGAGGTAC